>NZ_JBHYIQ010000173.1:0-12479 GCF_042739895.1 Amycolatopsis sp. NPDC059021 | reverse complement strand
GCCGGGTGGCGGGGCCCCGCGGTGCTGTGGGCGCGGCGCCGCGGGGGGGGGGGGGGGGGGCGGGGGGGGGGGGGGGTTACCGCGGGGGGCCCCCCCCGGACCGGCCGGCTGCCGCGACCGCGCCGGTCCTGGGGTGGCCCGGACCGGCACGGGCCTGGAGGCTGGCCCGGCGGTCTCCGCGAAGCGACCCCGGAGGGCTGCGGGAGGCCCTCACCTCCGAACACGGCCGCCGCGCCCGTGCGGTTCACCTTGATCGGAGCCCGTGCGAGAATCATCGGGGCAGCATCGGAGAACCGGGGAGGGTCTTCTTTGGCCAAACGTCGTTACGTCGCGCGCGGGGTTTCCGGCGGCTACCGGATCTGGGACGACAGGGCCCGCAAATGGTGGGGCGATCACTACGAGCTGTGCCCGGACGACCTCCTCGCCGAACTGAACGGCGCGGGGGATTACGCGAAGATCACCGCACTGCTGAAGCGTTACCGGGCGCAGAAGCGATAGCAGCTCATCGGGCGCCCAGCAGCGAACGCAGTGTGTAGAGCACGAGGACGTCCTCACCGGGTTCGAGGGTCTGCGGATTGAGTGCGATCGCGTCGCCGACCACGTTCACCGCGATCCGCGGATCGTTCTCCCACAACGCCTTCACCAGTGTCTCCGTCGTCCAGCCGGTCGCCGCGGAGACGTGGATGAGCGCGCGGCTGTGCGGCTGTCCCGCTTCGCTCGGGTAGCCGCGCTCGACCCGGACACCGGGAAGGCCGCCGAGGCCCTCCACCCAGCGCGTCACCGATTTCTCGTACTCGGCCAGCAGCGCGGGCTCGTCCTGTTTCAACGACCACTCGACCGCGGCCAGCAGTCCGAGCAGCTCCTCCTTCCCGACCTTCATGCCCCGGCCGACGGCGTGCCACGGTGACGCGTGCGCCCGGCAGCCCTCGATCACCGCGGTGCTCCCGAGCACCAGCCCGCTGGACTGCGGACCGCGCAGGCCCTTGCCGCCGCTGACGAGCACCGCGTCGGCGCCGAGCCCGGTGGTGAAGTCCCAGAGCGACGAAATCGGCGGGACCTGCGCGGCGGCATCGACGAGTACGGCCACCCCTCGGGATTTGGCCAGTGCGACCACTTCGGACAGTGGTGGCGCGCCTTCGGCGTAGTGCGCGCCCGCGAACCAGAGCACGCACGCCGTGCGCGGACCGATCGCCGCGTCCATCGAGGCGGGATCGGCGCCGAACTCGGCGATCTCGGTGCCGAGCAGCCGCGCGTTGTAGTCGTACGGGTTGCGATGCCCCCGGAACATCGCAACCCGGGTCCTGGTCATCCCGGCCAGCGCCGGGAACACCTCCACAGTGGACGGTTCCGGCCCGGTGACGCAGGCCGCCACCGAGAGCGTGATCCCGGCGGCCGCGCCGGAAGTCACGTAGCCGGCGGTGTTCCCGGTCAGCTCGGCCAGCCGGGCGCCGACCCGCCGTTGCAGCTCCGGTACGTCGACGAACTCGCACGAGGCCTCCGCCATGGCGACCACGGCCGGGGGAGCGAGCCGGGACCCGCCGAGCCGGGTCAGGGTGGCCGCCGCGTTGATCACCGGCCGCAGGCCCAGCTGGCGATACCGTTCGGCTCTCACGCCGTGAACCTCGCCTTCGGTTCGACGCCGAGCCAGCCCGCCAGCCACGCGTCGAGGGCACGCGTGTCGATGGCATCCTCGTCGGTCCGGCGGTAGGTGCTCATCCGGCCGCCGAACGCGCTGAGCAGTTCGTCGCTCCAGTGCCCCGGCGGACCGCTGGGCAGGGTGATCAACGTCCGCGCGGTGACCGAGAGCGCGTGCCGCGCGGGTTCGAAGTACGAGAGCGTGCCGAGGATCCGCTCCTCGTCGCTCGCATGACGGCGCAGATGGTCGTTGAGTTCTTCGAGCGGGTACTCGCTGGTGGAATGCCGCAGCCGCATCGCGTTGTGCAACAGCGGCCCGGTGACCTCGACGGCGGTGAAACCGTGACGGCGGGCCGCGGTCAGCAGTGCGAGATCGTCGCCCACCAGACCGGCCCGGCCAGGGTCGAGTTCCGGGCGCCCCAGCAGGAATTCGGCGCCGCGGAGGCAGTCGGCCACGATCTCCCGGTAGACGTAGGTCGCGGGATCGGTGATACCCCGGGTGAACAGGCCGGGGTAGGCCGCGGCGAACGGCTCGTCGGCCCGCCGCTGGCCCCGGTGCATGAGCGTGAACACGACATACCGCAGCCGGTCGTTGTAGTGCGGCGCGTTGTTCACGCTGCCGTGCCGGGGAAGTTCCAGCAGCCCGGGAAACGGGCCGGGGCCGGTCGGAACGCTGAAGTAGCCGAAGATCCGATAGCCGCCAAGACTGGTCAGCCGCACTTCGTAGCCCGAAAAGTCCTCTGTGGACCGTGACGGCATCGGGGTCAGGACCGCTTGTGCGGGCACGCCGGCGAGTTCCGTGTCGAGGGCCGCCCAGTACTCGTCGAACTTCACGCTATCGCTCCGCTCGGCTCGAGGAATCCGTCCAGGAACTTTTCGACCTCGGGTACGACCCACCGCAGCCCGGCGTGGTGCGCGCATCGCTCATAGGTGAGCAGTGTCTTCGGCTCCGGCAGCAGGCGGAACACCGAGAACCCGGTTTCGGGCGGGCACACGTCGTCCTCCATGCCCAGATAGACCAGGATCGGCGCGCGAACGGCGCCGGCGAAGTTGAGACCGTCGTAATAGGACACCGTCTCGGCGATCAGCGCTTCGTCGTCGGGCCGCACCCGCAGGTACTCGGTGATCTCCTCGTACGGGTAGGAATGCGTCAGCCGGGTCGCGGCCATGATCCCGCACAGGTACGGCGCCCCGGCCGCGACGCAGCGCACCAGGCCGGGCCGCAGCGCGGCGGAGATGATGCCGAGCCCGCCGCCCTGGCTCGACCCCCAGACCCCGATCCGGTCACCGTCGACGTCCGGCAGGCCCGCCACGACATCGAGCGCGCGGACGACGTCGGCGTAGAACCCGCGATAGGCGTAGGCGAACCGGTCGGTGATGTCGTCGACGAGCAGCCCGGGGAAACCGGGGTTCACCACGCCGTCGGCCCGCCGCTTCCCGCGCGGGGCCAGATCGATGGCGACGTACCCGCGTGCCGCCCACGACTTCATGATCGCGGGTTCGGAGATGTAGCCCGGAATGTGCAGGACCACCGGATAACCGCCGGGCGGCGCCGGTTCGGCGGGCGCGGTGTACCACGACGTGACCCGGACGCCGCCGAAGCTGGTGTAGCTCAGCTCGCCGACCGTGACTCGCTCCGTGGACAGATCGGGGCGGTGGATCAGCTCGGGAGCAGGGTCGACGGCTTCGGCCTGGCGCAGCGTCTCCGCCCAGAACTCGTCGAAGTCGTCGGGTTTCCCGATGGTGATCGCGGCGTTCTCCGGTTTTCTGGGCGAAGGTGCCCCGGTCATGACTTCACCTTTCCGTGTGGGCGGGCGCGTACAGCGCGGCGCCGCTCTCGGCGTCGAACAGGTAGAGCCGGTCCGGCCGGAACACGACCGACACCGGATCGTCGTGGGACGTGCGGAAGGGCGCCGGTACGCGGGCCTTGACCAGCGCGCCGACGTCGACGGTGACGAGCACGTCGGCGCCGAGCGGTTCGGCGACGAAGACCTTTCCGCGACGGCCCTCGCCGTCCGGGCCGGCGAGCCGGAGATCCTCGGGACGGACGCCGAGCACGACGTCGCGATCGGTGACTTCCCCGGCCTCGGCGGGGAGTTCCTGCTCCCACGCGGGGCCACGGAACAGCCGGCGCCCGCCGTCGTCGACGATCCGGCCGCGCAGGAAGTTCATCGCCGGGCTGCCCATGAACGATGCCACGAACATGGTGGCCGGGTGGCGGTAGATCTCCTCGGGCGGCGCGCACTGCTGGAGTTCGCCCTCGTTCAGCACCGCGATCCGGTCCGACATCGTCATCGCTTCGACCTGGTCGTGGGTGACGTAGATGAACGTCCGGGAAAGGTCGGCGTGCAGCCGCTTCAGCTCCGCGCGCATGTCGACGCGGAGCTGCGCGTCCAGATTGGACAGTGGCTCGTCCAGCAGGTAGGCGCCGGCGTCGCGGATGATGGCCCGGCCGAGCGCGACCCGCTGGCGCTGGCCGCCGGAGAGTTCCTTCGGCTTGCGGTCGAGCAGCTTTTCGATGTCCAGCGAACGCGCGGTTTCCGTGACGCGCCGGGCGATCTCGTCCTTGGGCACCCGCATCATCCGCAACGCGAACCCGATGTTCTGCGCGACGGTCTTGTGCGGGTAGAGCGCGTAGCTCTGGAAGACCATGGCGACGTCGCGCTTGTTGGCGGGCAGGTGGCCGACCGGCTCGTCGTCGAAGAACACCTCGCCCGAGGTGGCCTTTTCCAGACCGCAGATCATCCGCAGTGTCGTCGACTTCCCGCAGCCGGACGGGCCGACGAGCGTCAGGAACTCGCGGTCGGCCACGGCCAGGTCGAGCCCGGCCACCGCGACGGCGTCGCCGTAGGTCTTGCGCAGGCTCGTCAACCTCACGTGCGCCATGACGTCACCCCTTCACCGAACCGGCCGCCATGCCCTGCACGAGCAGCCGCTGGAAGATCAGGACCAGGATCAGCGGCGGGAGGACGGCCAGCACGCCCGCGGCCGCCATCAGCGTGAACTGCGTGTTCAGGTCGGTGGCGAAGTTCGCGGCGACGACCGGCATCGTCTTCGCCGCCTTCGTCGAGGTCATGAACAGGGCGAACATGAACTCGTTCCACGCCGTCATGAACGAGAACACCGCGGCGGCCACGAGCCCCGGCGCGGCGACCGGCAGGAAGACCGTCCACAGGGTACGGAACCAGCCACAGCGGTCGACCCGCGCCGCGTCCTCCAGTTCCCTGGGCACCGCGCGGAAGAAGTCCTTGAGCACCCAGATCGTGACCGGCAGGGAGAAGGTCAGGTAGCTCAGGATCAGCGCGCCGTAGGTGTCCAGCAGCCCGAGCGAGCGCATCATGAGGTAGACCGGGATGATGATCGCCACGCTGGGCACCATGCGGGTCAGCAGGTAGCCGATCAGCAGGAGCTTGCCGCCGCGGAACTTCAGCCGGGAGAAGGCGTACGCGGCGGGCACCGCCAGCACCAGGTTCAGTACTGCGGTGGAGATCGCGACGACGAGGCTGTTGCCCAGCGCGAACGGGGTTTCCTCGATGGCCCTGCCGCCGACCAGCGCCTCGCCCGCGTTCGGCTTCAGGAAGCTCAGGTAGTTCTCGAATGTCGGCTTCGCGGGAATCCATTGTGGAGGGACGGCGATCGCGTCGACCTCGTGCATGAAGCTCATCGCGAAGATCCAGTAGAACGGCATGAGCAGGTAGAGCGCGAAACACGCGGCGAGCGCGTAGACGACGATCTTCTTCCACGGCAGCCGGTACCGCAGGGGGACGGTGCTCACAGTTCGAAACTCCCCTTCCGGTAGAGCGCCGCGACGTAACCGACGGACACCAGCAAGGTGATGAGCGTGATCACCCAGGCGTAGGCGCTGCCGAGGCCGAAGTCGGTGTAGGTCAGCGCGGTACGGATGTTCAGCACGGCGATGACGTCGGTCGCGTCGCCGGGCCCGCCGCCGGTGAGCACGTAGATCGTGTCGAACGCCTTGAACGCGTTCATCGTCTCCAGGATCAGCACGATGAGCAGCGGATGCAGCAGCCAGGGCAGGGTCACCTGGCGGAACCGCTGGATCACGCCCGCTCTGTCCACAGTGGCCGCGTCGTAGAGGTCGCCCGGAATCGTCGAGAGCCCGGCGAGCAGCAGGATCACCGCGAACGGCAGCGTGTTCCACACCTGGGCGAACGCGGTCAGGAAGAACGCGCCGGCGGCCGACGACAGCCAGGCCTGGTACCGGTCGATCAGCCCGAGCTGGCTGAGCAGTCCATTGAGGACACCGGTCTTGGCGTCGAAGATCGTCCGCCACATCAGGCCGTTGACCACGCCCGGCATCGCCCACGGCAGCAGTGCCAGGCTGCGCAGCGCACCGCGGCCGAGGAACGTCTCGTTGAGCACCAATGCCAGCGTCATCGCCAGCATCACGGTCATCGACACCACGACCAGGACGAACAGCGCGGTGGTGCGCAGCGAGCCGAGGAAGGCCGGATCGTGCCAGAGCGAAAGGTAGTTGTCCAGGCCGATGAACCGGGTCGCCTTGGGGCGCTTGAGGTTCTGCCGGTGCAGGCTGACCCAGAACGAGTAGCCGATCGGATAGGCCACCAGTGCCAGCAGCGCGACCATCGCCGGCCCGTTGAGGAGATAGGCGCGGTGGGTGTCGGTCAGTTTCGGCATCTCCGGCCCCTACTCGTAACGCTTCGCGAGGGAACGGGCGGTGTCGTCGAGACTCGCGGAAGCCGCGGTGGCCGTCGTCGCGCCGACGAGAACCTGCTGGGTCGCGCGCTGCAGGCTCTGTTCGAACTCCGGGTACCAGGGCACGGCGGTGACCGCACGGGCCTTCGCGACGTGCGCGAGCTGCGCGTACACCTCGGGATCAGCGAACTTCCGCAGCACGCCGGTGATCTCCGGGTCGTCGGCGAGATCGCGGTAGGCGTAGCCGAGTCCACGGTGGACGAACCAGAACTTCGCCGTGTAGGGCTTTCCCTGGGCGTCGAATCCTCCGACGTACTTCAACAGCCGGACGGCCTTCTCGCGGACTTCGGTGCGGGCGCCGAGACAGTACATCCGGGTGCTGCTGACCGTGCCCCGCGTCCGGCCGTCGAGGCTGGGGAGTTGCGCGAGCCGGATCTTCCCCGCGGTCTTGGACTTCGCCGGGTCGTTGTAGTTGCGCAGGGTGTAACGGGAGGTGATCACGAACGCGTAGCGGCCCGCCATCACCGCGTTGTCCATCGGCACCGGAAGGAGTTGCAGGCACGCCGGATCCAGCACCCGGGATCGGCGGCTGACGCGTTCCAGCCATGCGAAGACGGCTGTGAGCGCCGAACCGGACGCGCTCATCACCGGCCGCAGGCGCTCGTCGAAGAGATCGGCTTCGTTGGCGTAGACGAGTCCCCACAGCCAGAATCCGGCGGTGTCGGAGAGCTGGGCGGCGACCCCGATGGGGAACTCGAGGATTCCGGCCTGCTTGATTCGCAGCGCCTGCGCCTCGAGTTCGTCGAGTGTCCTTGGCGGTGCGGAAATCCCCGCCCGGCCGAGTATTTCCGCGTTGTAGACCAGCGACTGCATGTCGGTGTAGTACGGCAGGCCGTAGCGTCGGCCCTGATATGTCATGGCCGCGGCGTTGGACGGGTAGACGGCGTCGTAGATCTCGCCGATGCCCGCGATGCCGTCCAGGGGCTGGAGGTATCCGGCCTCCGCCGAACCGGCGAGCGAATCGTCGTACATGTAGAGCACGTCCGGCCCGCCGCCACCGAGGAACTCGGCGGTGATCTTCTGGATGAACTGGGAGCTGGTGATCGGCGTGTAGGAGACCCCGACGTCCGGGTTGAGCGTGGTGAACCGTGTGACATTCTGCTGCACCAGCTGGGATTCGTAGTCCCAGCCCTCGAACCGGACCTTGCCGTCGTGCGCGGCGCGGCCGCACGCGGACAGTACGGGAAGGGCGGCGCCGAGGGAGGCGGCTTTCAGGAAGCTGCGGCGATCCATCGGCCTCCGTCCCGCGACCTACGTTCGGAAGTGGTGCGTTTCGACGATTCGAGCAGCATGACCCGGTGTCCGGCGCAGGTCAATGGCCGCGCGGCCGATTCGCATTTATGTATCCAGGTTCGTTGACAGCGCTGGGGATTCCTGCTGGAGTGCGCGCTCGATGCCGAGCCGGAACAGGGTCGCGGGCCTGCCCTTGCGATGGGTCTGCTCGCTGCCCTCCGGCGTCACGAGACCGCCGGCGAGCAGGGTGCGCAGCAGCCGCCGTCCACTCGGGTCGGTGATGCCGAGCGCGTTGGCGAGTTCGGCCGAGGACAGCGTCCGGCCGCGCCTGCCGCGTTCCACGGAGACCAGGCGGGACAGCGTCGCCGCGCTCAGGCCCACTCGGCGGGCCAGCTGTTCGAGTCGGGCGCCGTGGTCGCGGTAGGTGAATTCGGCGGGGACGCCGTCGGGGCCCATCGGCCCGATGATCACGCCGGTGTCCTGGACGAGGTATCCGGACGGACGTCCCTCGGCCTCGGCCCGCGCGGCGGCGCGTTCGGCGAGCGTGACGCAGGTGCGGGCCGAACCGCCGATGCCGAACCCGGCGGCGACCCGGACGCCGAGCTTCTCCGTCGCCGCGCCCAGCACGGGCACGGTCAGCCACTGATGGGTCATCCGGTCGAACAACGCCTGGTGCGCCAGCACGATCACGCCGCGCCTGCCCCGGTTCTCGATCCAGGCGTCGGCGAATTCCGGCGTGTTGAGCAGGAGATTCATCAGGCCGACCCGCGCGCGATCGACGTCGCGCTCGGGCGCGGCGACGAGGAAGACCCCAGCCGCGAAGCGGAACTCGGCGGCCTGCCGCGATTGCAGGCGCAGGACGAGGTCGTGGAGTTCGGCCCGCACGGTCGACGGCACGGTGAGGCTCTGCACCACCGGGACCTTGCCGCGCAGCCGATGCGTGACCTCGGTACGCGCGCTGATCACGAACCCGCCGCGCCGCACCGCCCGCAGATGGTGCTCCACGATCTCGGCGGCGGGCTGCCCGGCGCGGTACGGCAGCGACACGACCTGCCGGGCCCGCAGCCCGAGCGCCGTGCTGACCTCGTCGACCGCGTCCTCGGCGAACGTGTCGATACTGACCGTGCCCGGTCGCAGGTTGCGGGTCATGGCCCTGGCGAAGGCGAGGGAAAGGGACAGCGCGGGTGGCCGGACGACCGCGACGGCGAGGTCGCCGGGGAGCAGATGACGGCAGGCGTCGTGGGGGAGCAGTCCCATGAGGAGCCCGTCGAGCCGGTCACCGCCGAGGATCTTCGCCGCGGCTTCGGGAATGTCGTCGTCATGGGGATAGACCGCCCACTTGCACGTGACCCCGGTGAGCGTCCGCGCGGCCTCCTCGAACACCGGGACGCTCTTGGCGTGCAGCACCAGGCCGACGGTCACGGTCATCGCGTCACCACCTTCGCTTGTCGTGGCTCAGCGTGACCGCCGGAGCGGCGATGGTCAACTCGGGTTTCGAGAGGGGTCGGCGCAGCTGGAGACTTTCGCGTGGTGGACGACGTAGGCGGCCAGGTAGCGCGCGGTCGCCGCGTTCCGCCGTACGCCGAATACCACCTGCGGCGAGGGCGAGGAAGGTGCAGAAGTGGTTGGCGTAGCGGTCGTATCGGGTGGCGAGCCGGTGGTAGCCGAAGAGCCAGGCGATGGATCGTTCGATGACCCAGCGGTGTTCGCCGAGTTTCTTGCTGGACTCGATGCCTTTGCGGGCGTAGGAGTCGTTGGTGTTCGCGGCGGACACCCCAGCTGCCAGAGGCAGGTCTGGTGCGCGGTCGGCACCGTGACCCCGAACGACGGTGGCAGCATCCGCCACGCGCACCCACTGGTCAGCACGTACACCACCGCCGTGAACACGGCCCGATCCTCGACCGGCGCCCTGTCACCACCCTGCGGACACGGCGAAAACGACGGGATCAACGGCTCGGCCAGAGCCGGCCACCAAATCCATACGAGACAAGCTATTAGCTTGTCGTTTAACTCGTTCGTCTCGGTTTGGTGCCCTTTTTGTGGTGTGCCGGGCGGCTGTAGGCCTCGCCGGTCGCGAGGACTCGTCCCACCTCGTGGCGCTCGGCGCGACGGCGGTTCTTTGAGCCCGGTGGCCGTCCTGGCCCCGGTCGGGTGGGTTTCGGTGCCGCCGCTGGCGAGGTGATCTTCGCGCGGATGTTCCGGAACCCGCGCCGAACACGGGCCGGCGTGAGCCTGGCCGGTGTTGTGGGGCGTTCTCAGGGACGACGCAGATCGGTGGCCAGCGGCCGCGCGAGGCGGAGCTGGGCGTAGGCCACGAGCGTGAGCCAGGTCCAGCGGTCCGCCGCCGCCGGAGTGCGCAGCCGCGGCCGTGTCCAGCCGAGAGTCTGTTTGAACAGACGGAAGGTGTGCTCGATGTCGAAGCGGCGTAAGAACATTTGCCAGCAGCGATCGACATCGGCCACGGTCGCGTCGACGCGGGACCACCACAGCCAGACCGGTTTGTTCACTCCACCGGGCAGGTGCTCGACCCTCAGGCGGATCACGGTGCCTTCGATGATCGGCAGTGGCCCGTCATGGTCGGCCCAGGCCGCCCGCCGGGTCAGTCGTGGGTGCAGCCGGTCCCATGCCTGCGCGGTCGCCGTCCCATAACGGCGGGTCTCGGTGCTGGTCACGGCTTGTTCGGCGCTCCAGGTGGCGGAATCACCGAATACGAACTCGCCCCCGTGTTTGGGTGGCCGGCCGCCTTTCGGATCGTGACGGCGGGGTGGAGTCGACCGGCGCAGCACACGGTCCGAACGCATCCGGCCGAGGATCTGCACCGGCAGATCCGCCAGCAGGTGCGCGATACGTGGTGCGTCGTATCCCGCGTCGAGCACAACGAGAATTTCCGGGTCACCGTTGCGCCATTGTCCGGCGGTGACGAGACGTTCGGTGACCTCACGGATCTGGGCGGTGGTCACCGCGGCAACGTCCGCGCCGGGCGCCAGGCGCAGCGCGTCCAGCGGCGCGGTCCAGGAAGTGCGGCCGGTCTCCAGCGCGGCCACGATCGAATACGGCCAGCCGGGGATCATTCGGTGCTCGTCCTTGCCCCGGCCGTACGTATGACAGAACGAGCGGTCTGGGCAAGTCGCACCGTCCGGCCGCAACCACGGCGACACGTCCACCGCCAGCACTAGACGGCCATCGGCCGCCCGCGGCAACGGCAGGCCAGCGAGCGCAACGCGTAGCCGGGTGAAGTCGATCCGGCCGCAGTTCACCGCGTCGTAGAAGGCGCCGTGGCCACGCTGGTGCTCCGGTGCCAGTGATAGCCCGACCAGCGACCGCACCGGGCCGTCGATGCACAGCGCCGCGTCTGTCAGCTCGAACAACGCGTCTGCCCGCGCTGTCAGGCATTCGTAGAACTCCTGGCGAAACGCAGCCAGGTCCCCGAGCGCACCGTCGCGCCCGCGATCATGCACACTGATCACCGCGGCCCTTGAGTCGAACTTCCTTCTGTCGCAAGAGGAATCATCGACCAAGGGCCGCACCCATGATCAGCTGGGGCCGCTCTCAGCGGCCCGGAGGTTAAACGACAAGATTAGGTTCTGAGGTGGATGGTGTTGCGTCGTGGTGCGCGGGTCGCGTCCAACCAGGCAGGCGGCACGAACTCGGGTAGTCCGTCGCTGGCGATCCGGACTTCCCATTCAGAGTGGTGGATTACCTTGTGGTGGACGGAACATAAGAGGACGAGATTGTCCACTTTGGTCTCACCATGGTGTGCCCAATACACCACATGATGCGCCGTGCAACGGTAAGCGGGCGCATCGCACCCCGGGAACGCGCAGCCTCCGTCGCGGCGGATCAACGCGCGGCGGATGGCGGGGGTGGCCAGCCGTTGGGCGCGGCCGACGTCGAGGGGTTCGCTGTGTGAGCCCAGCACCATGGGGATGATTTTGGCGTCGCAGGCGAGTCGTCGTGCTTCGGCGGCGGTGATCTCCCCGAGTAGATCGAGGGTGGCTTGCCCGATCCCGGATCGCAGTTCTTCCAGGCTGACTGTCACGACGATGTGGGTGGCTTCTCCGGCTTGGGTGGGCAGGTCGGGGTGTTCGGCCCACATCCGCACCAGTTCCGAGAACGCGCAACCGCGCCGCTCCCACTGAGTACGCGTGTCGCGCCCCTCCTCCTCGGTGGCGGGCCGTGGCTTCGCGAGCGGATCCAGCATCGCTTGCAAGCGCGCGGAGGTCTCATCATCCACGCGGGCTTTGATCTGGTGCCCGCCGTCGCGGTGTGGGGCGATGGAGAACTCGGGCTGGAATGGCTTCGGTTCCCGGGTTTTCGGTTCCCGTCCATCCGGGTCGAGCTGGGAGATCAGGCGTCGTCCGGCGGCCCGGATTTCGCGGGGGCCAGCGGCGCGGGCGAGTTCGGCGAGGATTTTCTCTGCCTGTTCCCGATCCTGCGCCGATACGGTCTGGGGAAGCTTGTCGAGGACGCGGAGGATCTCGTCGATCTGCGCGGCCCCGACCGCACCCTCGCTCGCGGCCTGCGCGGTGGCGGGCGCAGCAGGCGGCTGCTCACCGGAAGTCAGGTCGCGGGTGCCGTTCAACGCCAGCGCTCGCGCCGCCCGTGCTTTCGCCTCGGCGTAGGGGATGTTCAATGTCTCTTGCAGTAGCCGCACGAGGCTCCCGTATCCGGTGGTGTCGCGTATCCCGCGCCGTTCCAGCTCGGCCATCACCTCGCCCTGTACCGCGGCCTCACGCCGCTGCACACACTCGGACTCCAGAAGCCTGTCCAGCAGGCAGCCGACATCCTCGCGCCACCACTCGGTGCGCGATGCCTGGGTGCTGCTGTCGACTGACATACCTCCACGATACGCCGCCTGATCGAACATGTGTGCT
>NZ_JBHYIQ010000172.1:0-12962 GCF_042739895.1 Amycolatopsis sp. NPDC059021 | reverse complement strand
CCGGCGTTGAGCGCCGGTAAGGAGGCCTTCACGGCCCAACAATCCACAAAGGATAGTCCGTGGGGCCTCCCCGGGCCCCTCACGGTGAAAGGCCCCCTCCAACCTCGGGTCGGAGGGGGCCTTCGCGGTAAGGGCTCAGAGGTAGTGGGTGTTCGGGCCGAGGCCGCAGAGGATGCGGCCGTAGAGCTCGAAGTTGGTGTTGGGGTGCATGATCGCGTGCAGGTTCAGGGTGCGGATGTCGCGTTCGATGCGCTGGATCGGCACGGAGTCGTAGATCGACGAACCGCCGCTGGCCGTGGCCAGGATGTCGACGGCTTCCTTGGCACGCTGGCAGGTGGCGCCGAGGTCCAGCCGGACGCGCGCGCGTTCCTCCAGCGTCCACTCCTCGCCGGACGCGGCCTTGGCGTCCACCAGGTCCGCGGCGCGGAGCGCGTGGAACTCGGTCTCGTCGACCTTCGCCGTGGCCTCCGCGACCTGGAGGTGGGTCAGCGGCGCCTCGGACTGCCGGGTGTAGTCGGTGTAGGTGATCTTGCGCTCCGGCAGCCGCTCGAAGAACGCTTCCTTGGCCGCCTTCGCCAGGCCCAGCACGGTCGCGCTGACGGTGGCGCACGCGGTGGGCAGCAGCGGCGCGCGGAAGATCGGCGAGCCGGCGTTCTTGACCGACGCGTACTGCTGGCGCAGCACCGGACCCATCTTCAGCACCCGCTCGGCGGGGACGAACACGTCCCGCGCGACGGTGCTCACGCTGCCGGAACCGCGCAGGCCCGAGGTGTACCAGTCGTCGACGATTTCCAGTTCCTTCAACGGAATCGCCGTCATGATCGGCTGGGGGCCGTCGGCGTCGGGGTCGAGCAGCAGCGCCGAGTTCGTGTTCCAGTGGCTTTGCTGGGCGCCCGAGTTGAACGTCCATTTGCCGTTGACGAGGTAGCCGCCCTTCGTCGGCGTCGCCGTCACCGTGGGGCTGAGAATGCCGCAGACGCGCACGTCCGGGGTCGAGAAGATCTCGTCCTGCACCTCGTCGGGGAACAGGCAGGCGATCCAGGTGCTGATCGTCCAGACACCCGCGGTCCACGACGTCGAGCCGTCGCCGCGTCCGAGCTCGGTGACGGCCTCGGACAGCGTCCGGAGCCCGACCTCGTGCCCGCCGTACCGCTTCGGGATACGCATCCGGAAGAAGCCGGCGTCGGTCAGTGCTTCGAGCGTCTCGGGATGCAGCCGGCGATTCTCCTCCGTCCAAGCCGCGTTCGCCTTCAGCAACGGCACCAGGTTCGAGGCACGGCTGACGAATTCCTGCTCCGACGTTGTTTCGGTGGGACTCACAATGTACTCCTCGGACCGGTGGTCAAGGTCTCCCCGAGGATCTCAGCGAACCACCCCCGCGGGCCCCTCTTCCCTTGCGGACTACGGTGACTCGCGCACCGGTGGCCGGCTGCGACAAGGGCGTCCCTGAGTGCGTTGGGTGCACCGGGGGCGTCCCTCGGATACCACCCGGCCCGGGGCGGTTGCCGCCGCGGCCACACCCTGGCGTCCCGAACGCGCCGTTGGCGACGATGACCGTCTCGAACGCGTCGTTCGCGACACCGGCCTGGCGTCACTCGGCATCACGACGCCGTCGCGAACGCTCCGTTGGCGACAGTGAACGTCCCGAACGGAGCGTTCACGACAGGCAAGGCCGCCACCCGCGCGAAACCGCAGCCGTCGCGACATACCCCACAACACCCATTCCCAGACCCGCCGACCGCGCTTAAGGGCCCTCCACAGCGCTCAGCGCTCTCAAGGCCCCTTCATGGGACATAATCCACAAAGGACAGACCTGCCGAAGACCGAGCACGGGAGGAGACGCGGGGTTTCCGGACGGCGGCTGAGACTGTCGCCATGCCTACACTTCCCGAGTTCCGGCTGGAGTCCTATTTCTCCCGGTGGGAGTTCGTCGCGAAGTACCACCTCACCGCGTCGGACGCGCAGACGGTGTCGAAGGCGGAGTTGCTCGCCATGGCGAGCCCCGAGGACCGCGAGCGCTGGGAAGGCATGGACCTGAGCTACAGCGAAACCTACGGTCTGCCCGCCCTCCGCGCGGCGATCGCGGACACGTACGAGAACCTCGAGGCCGAGGACGTCCTCTGTTTCGCAGGCGCGGAGGAAGCCCTCAACCTCGCCATGCACGTCCTGCTCGACGCGGACGACCACGCCATCGTCGTCACCCCGAACTACCAGGCCGCCGAGACCATTCCGCTGTCGATCTGCGAGGTCACCGGCATCGCGCTAGACCCGTCGGACGGCTGGAGTCTCGACGTCGACGCGCTGGAACGGGCCATCCGCCCGAACACCAAGGTCATCTCGGTCAACTTCCCCAACAATCCCACCGGCACGATCCCCGGCCGGCGGACCTGGGAGCGGCTGGTGCGCCTCGCCGAGGACCACGGGATCCGGCTGTTCAGCGACGAGGTCTACCGCGGCGTCGAGCTCGACGCGGAGACCACGCTGCCGCAGGCCGCCGACCTGTCGGCCGGCGCGCTGTCCCTCAACGTGCTGTCCAAGGCCTACGGGCTCGGCGGCCTGCGGATCGGCTGGATCGCCTGCCGTGACCGGACGCTGCTGCGGCGTCTCGAACGCGCGAAGCACTACGCGTCCATCTGCAACTCGACGGTCAGCGAGGTGCTGGCGCTGATCGCGCTGCACTGCCGCGAGTCGCTGCTGGACCGCAACCGCCGGATCATCGCCGCGAACGTGCCCAGGTTCGACGCCTTCTTCGCCGCCTTTCCCGACTTGTTCGAGTGGCAGCCCCCCAAGGGCGGCTGTGTCACCTTCCCGCGCTATCTCGGCGCGGACGGGGTCGAAGCGATGTGCGCCGACCTCGTCGCCGAGGCTGGAGTCCTGCTGCTGCCCGCCAGCCTGTACGTCTCGGAGCTGACGCCAGTACCCACCGACCGCTTCCGCGTCGGGGTCGGTCGCAAGGACCCGCAGGAAGCGCTCGAGGTGTGGGCGAGCTGGATCGAGCGGCGTCAGCAGCAACAGGCCCGGCCCGCGGCCTGCTTCCGCGCCGCCATCAGCAGCGCCAGCACCGTCAACACCGCCGCGTAGATCAGGCTGGTACCGAAGAACGGCAGCATCGCCGCCGCGACGATGCCGACGCCGATGTTGCCCGCCCGCGCGCCGCGCCCGGTCAACAGCCGGTGCGCGGCCACGAAGGTGACCAGGAAGATCAGCAGGAAGGCCGCGGAGGTCGCGGTGATGAGCCGCTCCTCGGTGCTGCCGGTCACCGCGAGCAGGCCGACCGGCACGCCATACCCGGCGATCAGCGAAAGCAACGCGACGTAGGGCACGTTCCGCCGCGCGGAAACCTTCGTCAAAGCAGCCGGAAGCAGACCGTTCCTGGCCGACGAGTAGATCATCCGCGAGGTGCCGAGCACCCACGCGTTCGTCGCGAGCAACAGCAACACCACCGCGACGATGCCGCCCACCCGCGCCAGCGTTTCCCCGCTCACGATCCGCAGCAATGTCGTGAACGCCGTGATCTGACTGCCTTCGGCGGCTCCCGGCGGCACCACCAGCACGATCGTCGCGGCCATCGTCAGATACAGGAACCCGATCACGAACACCGCCAGCGCGATGGCCTTCCGGAACGTCCGGCGGGGATCCACCACCTCTTCGGCGACGGGCGCGGCGTTCTCCCAGCCGATGAACCCGAAGAAGCACACGATCAGCGCCGCGCCGATGCTGGACCATCCGTGCGGCGCGAACGGCGTCAGGTGGGCCGGATCCGCGCTCGGCATGGCGATGGTCATCACCACGACCAGGAAGGTGACGAGCGCGACCAGCACGGCGCCCTGCACGAAGCTGCTCGTCTTGACCCCGAACAGGTTGAACAGGACCGAGCCGACCATGATCGCGAAGCCGAGCGCGACCACCTTGAGGGCACTGGGATCGGGATCCCACATGTTCAGCAGATAGCGGGACGCGGCGAGGCCCAGCACGGGATTCGCGATGAGCAGGGACAGCACCAGGAACGACCCGACCCAGCGGCCGGCGCGCGCCCCGAGGCCGGAGCTGACGAAGCAGGCGATACCGCTGGCGCTCGGATACTGGGCGGACAACCGCGCGAAGGTGAGCGCGAGCGGGTACGAGTAGAGGATCAGCAGCGCCCACGCGAGCAGCGACAGCGGCCCGGCCTCGGCCGCCGCGTGGCCGGGCAGGATGAGGATGCCGACGCCGACCACCGAGGTCACGTAGTGGATGACGAGCCCGGAAACCCCCATCGACCGTTGCAGCGTGACCATCACAGAATCCTCTCGATCTCCTTGAGCAGGGTTTCGGTCAGCCGCCGGTTCGCGGCGGTGCCGACCAGTCCGATCCGGAACGTCTCGCCCGCGAACGGCTCGAGGCCGCCCGCGATCATCACTCCCGCGTCCAGCAGCCGGTCGCACAGCTCGTCCGCGCGCGGATGGCGGGCGACGACCACCAGGTTCGCCGCGTGCTCGTCGTCGGCGACCACGCCGAAACCCAGGCGCCGCAAGCCATCGCGGCATTCCGCGCGCAACGCGGCGCGCTCGGCGACCCAGTTTTCCCTGCCTGCCGCGTGAATCCGCCGGACGCTGCTCGCCAGTACGTGCACCAGGCTGGTCGGCATGGTGACCGGGGTGGGCTCCCAGTCGTCCTCGGCCGCCGCGTGCTCCCATCGCGCGAGGTCGAGATACCAGGTGGGCGGGCGCACCGAGCGGGCGTCGATCCGCTGCTTTCCCGGCTCGGTGAGTGCTACCACGGCCAGGCCGGGTGCGCCGCCGAGTCCCTTCTGGGACGCGGAAACGAGCGCGTCGACGCCCATCGCGCGCATGTCGATGTGCTCCCCGCCGGCGGCCGCGATGGCGTCGACGAGCAACACCGCGCCGGACGCGTGGGCCAGCCGCGCCAGCTCCTCGATCGGATGCCGCACCGCGGTCGCGGTCTCCACGTGGGTGACCACCAGGCCGTCGCAGCCGCCGAGGTCCACCCGCGCCGGGTCGACGGGCTGCCCCGGTTCACAAGGCACGACACGCACGTCGAGCCCGTGCGCCCGCGCGATCGCGACGAGCCTGCTGCCGAAGTAGCCGGAGTCCACCACGGCCACCCGCTGGCCAGGCTCGAACAGGTTGAAGAACGCGGCGTCCAGCCCGGCCGAGCCGGATCCCGGCAGCAGGTACGTGCGGTCCGCGCCCAGCAGCAGCGCGAGATCCTCGTGCACCGTGGCGAAATCGGCCGTCCACTCAGGACCGTAGTGTGGCTGGATCTGCCTGCCCAGCACCGCCAGTTCGCGGGGCGGCAGCCGGCACGGGCCGGGGATCATCAGGTGCCTGATCCCGCCGTGGCCGCCGTCGACCGCCGCCAGCGCGTTGCTCATCTGCTACTCCCTGCTCCTCCAGCGATGTCAAGCCGCCCGCGGCAAGGAAAACCGCCGTGCGGCGATCTCCCGTAGTGCGCGCCACAGCCGTTCGACGTCGGCGCGAGTGGTGTGGATATTGCCGATCGACACCCGGATCACGTATCCGTCGTCGAGCACCGTGTGGGATACGAAGGCTTCGCCGGAGGCGTTGAGTTCCTCGACGATCTCGGCGTTCAGCCGGTCGCGGGCCTCCCGGCCGGCATCGGGCTCGAACCGCAGGCACACCAACGGGTAAATAGAATCCACCGGGCAGTGCCACAACGGTTCGGCGGTGACGGCTTCGCGGAGCCAGTTCGCCAGTTCGACGCTGTGCTCCAGCCGCCGGGCCAGGCCCGCCCTGCCGAACGTCCTGATCACCCACCACAGTTTCAGCGCGCGGAAACTGCGTCCCAGCTGGGGTGTCAGGTTCATGTAGTCGACGGTGTGCTCGTCCTGCGCCGACGTGAGGTATTCGGCGACAAGGCGGAACGTGTCCGCGAGCGCGCCGCGACGACGGCAGTGCAGTGCCGTCGCCTCCATCGGGATGTAAAGGCATTTGTGCGGATTGACCACCAGGGAATCCGCGCGGCTCACGTCCTCGACATGATCGGCCAGGGACGGTGCCAGCCGCCAGAATCCGCCGAACGCGGCGTCCACGTGCAGCCAGACGCCGGTGCGCTCGCAGACGCCGGCGATCGCCGGGATCGGATCGGCCGCCCCGACCGAGGTGGTGCCCGCCGTGGCGACGACCGCCACCGGCTTGAAGCCCGCGGCCAGGTCGTCGCGGATCGCGGCTTCCAGCGCCTCCGGCCGCATCCGGTACCGCTCGTCGGTGGGCACCTTGACCAGGTTCGCCAGGCCGAAGCCCAGGGTGATCGCGGCCTTGTCGACCGAGCTGTGCGCCTGATCGGAGGTGTAGAGCCGCAGCACCGGGAGATCGCGCCCGGCCAGGCCTTCCACCCGCACACTCGGCCCGAGCGCGGCGTCGCGCGCGGCCGCGAGCGCGTACAGCGTGGCCAGCGACGCCCCGTTGACGAGCACCGCGTCCGCTTCCGCCGGGTAGCCTGCCATTTCCGCGACCCAGCCGAGCACGACCCGTTCGAGCGCGGAGGCCGCGGGGCCGCTCTTCCACAGCATCGCGTTGACGTTCAGCGCCGCGGTCATCGTCTCCGCGAGAATCCCGGGAAAGCTGGCGCTGTTGGAGAAATAGCCGTGGAACGAGGGATGGTTCCAGTGCACCAGATAGGGCACGACCAGCTCGCGCGTGTCGGCGAGCACCCGCTCGAAGTCCACGCCGTGCTCGGGCAGCTCGGCCCGCAGCGAGGCCGACAGGTCGCCGGTGTCCCGCGGGACGGTCACCGGGACCTGCCGGATCGACTCGAAATGCTCCCGGAGCACCGCGAGCAGGTGCCTGCCGTGCTCTTCGAACACCGCGGGCGCCCAGTCGCCGGGTTCCTCAGGCATGAGTGGCCTCACCGGAATTCTGCGCGGGCACCTCGGCGAAGAGTTCGGTCACGTCCTCGTCGTGGTCCCTCGGACGGTCACCCCAGTCCCAGCCGCCGGACACCGAAAGCGTGGCACCGGAGATGTACCCGGCGCGGTCGGAGACCAGGAACGCCACCGCGTCGGCGATGTCGTCCGAGGTGCCGAGTCTTCCGGCGGGAACCCGCTTCGCCATCCACCCCGCCTGTTCCGGTGGCAGATGGCCGTTGTCGATCAGGCCGGGCGCCACGCAGTTCACCGTGATGCCGTGCCTGGCCTCCTCGCTCGCCAGCGACCGGGTGAACACCGCGATCCCGGTCTTCGCGACCGTGTACGCCGCGAGGTTCGGCGCGCCCCTGACGTCCAGCGCGGGGGCGAGCCCGACGGTGACGACCCTGCCGAAACCCCGCGCACGCATGCCGGGCAGCGCCGCCTTGGTCGCGTAGAACGCCGAGTTCAGGTTGCTGTCGATGATGAACTTCCAGCGCTTCGCCGAGGTCTCCGCCACCGCGCCGAGCACGAACTCGCCGACATTGTTGACCAGTATCGAGACTTCCGCGCCGAACGCCTCGGCGGTCTGGCGCACGGCGCGCTCGGCCTGGTCCGGATCGCACAGGTCGGCCCGGACCATCACCGCGCGGGCGCCCGAGGCCCGGAGCCGGTCCACGAGCGCCTGCGCGCTCGCGGAGTCGCTCCGGTAGTTCACCGCGACCATCGCGCCTTCCTCGGCGAGACGCTCGCACAACGCGCTGCCGATCCCGCGCGCGCCGCCGGTGACGAGCGCGACCTGGTCCGTGCCGGGCAGCCGGGTCAGCATCAGTGGTCGTGATCGTCGTCGTGATCGTGCTCGTGCGGCACCTCGGTGAGATAGCTGACCTCCCGCGGCGCGGCACAGTAGGTGGCCTCGAATTCGTCGATCAGCGGCGCCTCGCCGCCGACGAGCTCCTCGGCCTCCTCACGGCTGCGCCACGGGTACATCACCCACACCTTGGTGGGCTGGTGCTCGTGCTGGTAGAAGGTGGCGTGACCAAGGAAGGCCGGGTGCTCGTGCGCGCGCGGGCCGACCAGGTCGTCCATCTTCTGCATCAGCTCGGGCACGCGGTCGGCGTAGTCTTCCTTCAGTTCCCAGGTTTCCAGAACGTGGATCATGACTTTCTACTCCTTGTCGGTGGCGGACTGCTGGGACTGCCAGTACTCGGAGAGCAGGGATCCGCCCTCGGGCACGAACTTTTCGCAGACGAAGATGTGGTGACGCCGGTTGCGCGACTGCGCGGACCAGAGCCGGGCCGCCGCGCTCCGCACGTCACCGGGCACGCGCCCGGCCCGGTCCGCGGCCTTGAACCCACGCCGCAGTGTGGTGAGCCTGCCGAGCATCTGCTCGTGTTCGGCGTTCAGCACACCGGAGAATCCCGGCCCCATGAACGGCGGCGCCATCGACGGGCGGATCACCCGCTCGTAGAGATCCTGGCTGAAGTCCGAGGCGTAGCGCATCGTCGAGGTTGCGGCGTCATAGAGGATCGTGAGCTTGTCGATGGCCGTTTCGAGCTCGGGCCAGCGAGACCGCTCCAGGGCGTGACCGGCTTCCACCAGCAGCCCGTTCATCGCGGTCAGATGCAGGTGGAAAAGCTGGTGTCCCAGCTTCCAGCGGAGCACGGCCTGCCCGGTGTCGTTCACGCCGCCGCCTCCTCGATTCCGGCGGGCGCCAGCCATTCCGCCAGGGTGCTGTGCAGCACGACCACGCAGCCCGCCAGTATCGCTGCCTTGTCCTCATCGGACAGTGAGGTGTGCTCGAGGTCGGCGAGCACATCGCGCTGGACGTCCAAACAGGACTGCGTCCAGGCCGCCAGGTCCGGGCGTCCGCGCGCGATCCGGAAGTAGCCGTCGTAGTGTTCCCGGCCGGGGACCTCGGCGAGGGCGACGGGGATCTTCCCGTCGGCCGGCAGCGCGATCGACCTGATCAGCCCGAGGTCGGCGGCGTATTCGTCCTCGTCATCATCGTCCATTGCGCCGCTCCATGAAGTACCTGCGCACGGTCTCGCTCGCGTTCCGGCCCGGGATCCCGAACACGCCACCGCCCGGCCGGGTGCCCGAAGCACACAGGAAGAACCCGGCCACCGGCGTGTGATAGTCGGCGTACCCGGCCACCGGTCGTCCGGCGAACAGGTCCAGCGGAGACATCGCGCCGTGGTAGAGGTTTCCGCCGGGCAGCCCGATTTCGCGTTCGATGTCCCAGGGGGTGAACAGTTTCCGGTGCGTCACCGCCTCGGTGAGCCCCGGCAGGTACGGCTCGATGTAGGCCAGCAGGCTGTCCAAATAGGACTCCCGGATCTCGTCCCAGGTCGTGCCCGCCGGCTGGTACGGCAGGTACTGCAGGTACATGCTCATGATGTGCTTGCCGGGCGGGGCGAGATCGGGGTCGAGGATGCTCGGGACCGAGCACTCGACGTGCGGCTGGGCAGGCGGGATCCCCGCCCGCGCTTCGGCGTGCGCCCGGTCGAGGTGATCCATGTCCGGCAGGATCTGCAGCGTTCCCCGGAAGTGCTCGCCGAATCCGTCGAAGCCGCGTACCTCGGGAAGATGGTCGAGCGCGAGGTGGACCTTGCCCGCGACGCCGACATGCGGGCGGCCGGCCAGCGCGGCGCGATAGCTCGCGGGCACGACATCGGAATCGACCATCTTCTCGAAGGTGGTCGAGGGGTCCGCCGCCGAAACCACGGCCCGTGCGGCGATATGGGTGCCGTCCTCGAGTTCGACGCCGCGGCAGGCGACGGCGCGGGGGCAGTGGCCGAGCAGGATCCGCTTGACCCCCCGCCCGGTGAAGATGTCCACCCCGAACTCTTCACACGCCGCGGACAGCGCCCGCGTGATGCTCCCCATCCCGCATTTCACCTGGCCCCACGACGGGCGCGCGTCCTCGGTCGTGCCCATCTGGTGGTAGAGCATCAGGTAGGCGGTGCCCGGCATGGAGGGCCCGCCGTCGACGCCGACGGTGCCGTCCGTGGCCAGCGTGACCTTGAGGGGTTCGGACTCGAACCACTCGTCGAGTACCTCGCGCGCGCTGCCGAAGAGCGTGCCCACCAGCAGGCGGAGGTCCTTGTCGTCGAGTCCGGCCGCGGTCTGCAGAGTAGCCTTCAGCGCCGGGATGTCCTCGAACAGCGGCCGCCTGGACCCCCCGGCCACATACGGCTCGGCGAAGCGGGCGATCCGGCGCATCGCGGCACCGTATTCGAAATACGCGTCCGCGTCGTGCTGGGAGAACTTGCCGATTTCCGCGCGCATTTTCGCGGGATCGGAACTGAAGGTGAGATAACGCCCGTCCGGCAGGAGCGCGGTGACCGACGGATCGCGCTCGAGGACTCTCAGCCCGTGCTTGGCGAGTTTGAGGTCCTCGATGATCTCCTTGCGGAACAAGGTGGTCACCAGGCTGGCGGTGCTGAACCGGTGCCCGGGGAAGACCTCTTCGGTGATGCAGGCGCCACCCACGAAGTCGCGCCGTTCGACCACCGCGACGCGGTAGCCCGCTTGTCCCAGATAAGCCGCGCAGACCAGACCGTTGTGCCCGGCCCCGACCACGACCACGTCATATGTGTCACTCACGGATTCCATTGTCGGCGCGCACGCCGCCACACAGCGTCTCCCATACTGCTCGGCACTGAGCACTACCGGAGTTGCCCCGGTTCCCTCGTGCCGACATGCTCGGATGGGGGAACTTCACCAGGAGGTCGGCCGTGTCCATTACCCCGTTGGACCCCGTGTTGCCCGCGGTGGTGGGCGCGGATGTCCGGGTGCCGCTGGCGGACGGCACTCAGGTGCCGTACGCGAACTTCGACTACGCGGCGAGCGCGCCGTGCCTGCGCGCGGTCAAGGAAACGCTCGACGCGGCATTGCCGTTGTATGCCAGTGTGCATCGGGGCGCCGGACAGCTATCCCAGCTGACCACGCGTGCCTACGAGGACGTCAGGCGGACGGTGCGCCGGTTCGCGGGTGCCCGGCCGGGCGATTCGGTGATCTTCACCCGCAACACCACCGATTCGATGAACCTGCTCGCCTCCTGCGTCCCCTTGACCACCACCGTCGTGGTCTTCGAATCCGAGCACCACGCCAACCTGCTTCCCTGGCTGCACCGGCATTTCGTGGTGCGCCTGCCCATGCCCGCCTCGCCGTCCGAAGCCGTCGCCGCGGCGGCCGGCGCACTCTCCCCCGGCGGGCTGCTCGTGGTCACCGCCGCCTCTAACGTGACCGGCGAGCTGTGGCCCGTCCACGAGCTGGCGGCGGCCGCCCACGCCCGTGGCGCGCGCATCGCGGTCGACGCCGCGCAGCTCGCCCCGCACCGGCCGCTGGACATGTCCGATGTGGACTATCTGGCCTTCTCCGGGCACAAGCTCTACGCGCCGTTCGGGGCCGGTGTGCTGATCGGGCGCGGCGACTGGCTCCGCGACGCGGATCCCTATCTGCGCGGCGGTGGTGCCAGCAAGCTGGTCGGCCCGGACACCGTCGTGTGGGCGTCCGCCGCCGAAGAACGTCATGAAGCCGGAAGCCCGAACGTCCTCGGCGCGCTCGCGATCGCGGCCGCCTGCTCGGCGCTGAGCGATGCGGGCTGGCCCGCCCTCGTGGCAGGCGAAGAACGCCTCCTCGGGTATTTGCGTTCCGGTCTTTCCTCGGTGCCCGGTCTGCGCGAACTTTCGTTGTGGGGTCCCGATTCGGCGCGGGTGGGCATCGTGTCGTTCGCCGTCGAAGGCTGGGACGCGCGGCTGCTCGCCCAAACGTTGTCGGACAACTACGGCATCGGCGTGCGCGACGGCAAGATGTGTGCCCACAACCTGGTTCGCCACCTGGCCGGCGGCGACGACTCGATCGTCCGGGCCAGCATCGGCCTCGGCACCACCCGCGCGCACATCGACCGTCTCGTCACCGCGCTCGCCGAACTGGCCACGGCCCGCGCCGCCGCCTGAATCCGGGCCGACGGTCGCAAGGAATAGGAAGCGTTTCCTTACCACGCGCGGACAATGAACCTGGGAACGACCACGGGTATGCGATTGCTTCGATGAGGAGACTTCTATGTCGGTCAGTGCCGAGGACAGGTTGACGGCCTACTACGGTCAGTTCACTTCCGAGCGGGAGAAGGAAGTACTGAGCGTCCCGCTCCGCTTGGTCGGGGCATGGGCGGAGAACAGCGCTGATGGCGTTGCCGAGGTGTTCACCGAGGACGGGATCCTGATCCTGCCGGGTGACGTGTACAAGGTCGGCCGCGAAGAGATCAGGGCGTTCATGAAGGCCGCCTACGCCGGTCCGTTCAAGGGCAGCGGCGTGACGGGCCAGCCGGTTGACCTGCGGTTCGCTTCGGACACGGTCGCGTTGATCCGCACCCACGGCGGGATCCTCGCGCCGGGTGAGACCGAGATCGACCCGGAGCTCGCCGTGCGCTCGACCTGGGTCTGTGTGAAGCAGGACGACGGCCAGTGGTACCTGGCCGGCTACCAGAACAGCCCGCGCGGCGCGGGCGCCACCCTGCGCTGGTAACCCCCTGAACCCCTGAGGAGAAACATCATGCCAGGCAAGGCATCCGAACTGGTCGCGGGCGCGAAGAAGTGGGCGGCCAACTACGGCGACTTCCCCAACGGCGAAGAGGGCGCGGTGCTGACCGTGCCGCTGCGCATCCGCGGTGCGTGGGAGCGCAACGACGCCGAACTGTTCGCCGAGGTCTTCGCCGACAACGGCAGCATGCTCGTCGGTGACAAACAGCTCAAGAGCCGCGAAGAAGTCCTCGAATACATGAAAGAGGCCTTCGCGGGCGATTACGCGGGCGCGCGGCTCGAGGAAACCCCGGTCGTCATCCGCAAACTGTCGGACACCGTGGCTTTCGCGGTCACCAAGGGCGGCGTCGTGCTGAAGGGGGAAACGGGAGTCGCCCCGGAACGCGAAGTCCGCGCTACGTGGGTGATCGTCAAGGAGGACGGCGACTGGAAGCTGCTGTCCCACCAGACCAGCCCCATCACGGGCTGAGCCTTCTTCCGGCGCAGGCCCCGGGGCCGGGCCGGGTAGGTCCGTGGGGGCCTCCTTGAGGGATCCTGGGTCCCTCAAGGAG
>NZ_JBHYIQ010000171.1:0-13023 GCF_042739895.1 Amycolatopsis sp. NPDC059021 | reverse complement strand
GAGCTGAAGTCACCTACACGTGACGACCACGGCGGGGGTCCAGGGGGCTTGCCCCCTGGCGGGGGTTTGGGGGTTCGACCCCCAAAAGACACGTTGGCGGGCCGGTCGGCGAGCGCTCTCCGCGAGCACACTCCGCCCAGGCCCGCCAACCCTCAACTCGCGTACGCCCGCAGCCTGTCGGCCCGCTCGCCCTGGCGCAGCTTGGACATGACCTCGCGCTCGATCTGGCGGACGCGCTCGCGGGAGAGCCCGAAGTGCTTGCCGATCTGGTCGAGGGTGCGGGGCTGGCCGTCGTCGAGGCCGTAGCGCAGGCGGATGACGTGCTGTTCGCGGTCGTCCAGCGTGGCCAGGACCCGGCGGAGGTCGTCCTGCAGGAGGCCGGAGATGACCGCGCTCTCGGCGTCGGTGGCCTCGGAGTCCTCGATGAAGTCCCCGAGCGGCGCGTCCTCCTCGGTGCCGACCGGCATGTCCAGGCTCACCGGGTCACGCGAGTGGTCGAGCAGGTCGGAGATCTTGTGCGCGGGGATGCCGGACTCGGCGGCCAGTTCCTCGTGCGTGGCGTCCCGGCCGAGCTGCTGGTGCAGGTCGCGCTTGATGCGGGCCAGCTTGTTCACCTGTTCCACCAGGTGGACCGGCAGCCGGATGGTGCGCCCCTGGTCGGCCATGCCGCGGGTGATGGCCTGGCGGATCCACCACGTGGCGTAGGTCGAGAACTTGAACCCCTTGGAGTAGTCGAACTTCTCCACCGCGCGGATGAGACCCAGGTTCCCCTCCTGGATCAGGTCGAGCAGCGGCATCCCCCGGCCGGTGTAGCGCTTGGCGAGCGAGACCACCAGGCGGAGGTTGGCCTCCAGCAGGTGGTTCTTGGCCCGGTGGCCGTCCCGCACCAGCGCGGACAGCTCCTTGCGCCGTTTGGCGGACAGGTCTTCACCGGTTTCCAGCATGTGCTGGGCGAACACACCGGCTTCGATGCGCTTGGCGAGCTCGACCTCGTCGGCCGCGGACAGCAGGGCGGTCTTGCCGATGCCGTTGAGGTACACGCGGACGAGATCGGCGGCGGGACTCTGCGCGTCGAGATCGGCGTCGGTGAGCGCCCCCACGCTCGCCGGCTCGTCGATCTGCTGGGTGGGAATCCCGCGCTCGCGAATCCCGCGCGCTTCGCGTTCGAGAGTCTGGACTGACATTCTGCCTCCCCGGTCACGGGCTGAACGTGCTGCGGTGTGTCACGCCGGTCTGCACCCTGCGCATCGAGCCCTGTGGAAAACCCGGTCCGCGGGCCCAGCCGGCTTGGGCTGGACATCTGGGTCAACGCTCCGGGTTTCCAAAACGTTCCCGGCTCGCTGAAAAGGGGACGGCCGTACTGGGTCTTCGGTTGCTCGACCAAAGCTGAGCTTCTCCTGAGAAACTCGGTCCGAGTCGGAAACCCCGGGGAAGGCTGAGAATCCTGAGAAAAATGAACCGCTCCGCGTCCTCCCCCGTACGCGGGATCCCGGCGGGTGAGTGCCCCGAAGGACGCCTTCAGTGCATTCCCGTGTGCCCGAACGGACCCGGTGTCGTGGCGCTTCGCCCCGGTGTGGTCTAAACCTCGACGAGTACCGTGAACGGCCCGTCGTTGACGCTCTCCACGGCCATCATCGCGCCGAAAACCCCGGTCGCCACCCTCGCGCCGCGCTCCCGCAACTCGGCGACGACGGCGTCCACGAGCGGCTCCGCGACCTCCGGGCGGGCCGCCTTCGTCCAGGACGGCCGACGCCCCTTCTTCGTGTCCCCGTAGAGCGTGAATTGACTCACCACGAGCAGCGGGGCGCCCGCGGTGGCACACGACTGCTCGTCACGCAGGATGCGCAGCTCGTGCAGTTTCCGCGCCATCACCGGCGCCTTCGCGACGTCGTCGTCGACGTGAATTCCCAGCAATACCAGCAAACCCGGTTCGTCGATGGCACCGGTCACCTCGCCGTCGACAGTCACGCTCGCCCGGCTCACCCGGGCCGCGACGGCCCTCACGAGCCCGCCGGGACGAGCATTCCGTGCCGGACGAGTTCCCGGACGACGGGCAGCGCCGCCGCGGTCAGTTCGTCCGATTCGAGGCCTTGTGCGGCCGCGAGAAGCTCGATCAGGTCCTCCAGTGGCAACACGCCCTGACAGCCCGCGAGGAGCCGCGTCGCGAGTTCGTCGACCTCGTGCTGCCAGCCGGGCCCGTCCGTGCGATGGAGACGCCGGATCGTCGTCTCCCAGCCCTCTTCGCCGGGCTCGCCGACCGACTCCAGCAGCACCGTCGGCGGCACCCGGAATCGGACATCCAGCAGTGAATCGCCGTTGTGGCGCAACCATTCCACCCGGTTGAGCCAGCGCCCGGCCTCTTCGCCGAGCGGATCGTCGTACGCCTGCCGCAGGTCTTCGCACACCACGGTCGGTGTGACGCCGCTCGCGCGTCGCAGTGTGACAAAACCGAACCCGATGCCCCGGACGTCGTTCGCGGCGAACCAATCCAGCCACGCCGCGGATTTCGCCCGGCCCTCGGGCGAACGCGGGTCGATCCCGGCGTCCCGCAGCCACGTGCCGACGTAGAGACCCGGATCGGCGACGTCCCGCTGGACGAACCACGCGTCGGTCTCCGCGGGCAGCCAGCGCGCGACCCGGTCGCCCCAGTCCTCACCGCCGACGTGCAGCCACGACGCGAGCAGCTGGCCGACGCCGCCCTCGTTCAAGAACGCGGGCAGCTGACGCACCACGAGCGCGCTCGCGTCGTCGCCGGCGAGCCCGGAGTCGCGGTAGGTGTAGTCGACGCGGGCGGGCCCGACCACGAACGGCGGATTGCACACCACCTGGTCGAACCGCCGCCGCGCGACCGGCGCGAACCACTCGCCCCTGGCCAGCTCGACGTCGAGTTCGTTGAGCCGGAAGGTCGCGTGGGCGAGCGCGAGCGCCCGCGCCGAGACGTCCGTCGCGGTGACCCGCTGTGCGTGCCGGGTCGCGTGCAGTGCCTGGACGCCGTTGCCGGTGCCGAGGTCGAGCAGGCTGCCCACCGGACGCCGGCTCGTCGCCCGGATCAGGCTCAGCGACGCGTGCCCGACGCCGAGCACGTGGTCCTCGGGCACGGCGTGGCCGAGCGCGTCGGAGTCGAGATCCGACACCACCCACCACGAGCCCTCGTCGTCGCCGTGCGGCCGGATGTCGAGCGCCGCGCGGAACCCGTCACCCGTGCCGCGCAGAACACCGGCGGCGACCGCGTCCTCGATGGTCAGCGGCGCGAAGGCCGCCTTGACCGCGTTCTCCGGCTCGGTGCCGGCCAGCAGGAAGAGCCGGATCAGCGTGCCGAGTTCACCGCCGTCGAGGCTCGCGCGGTACGCCAGTTCCGGCTCGCCCCGCCCGAGCGCGGCGTGCGCGGCGCCGCCGAGGACGGCCACGACTCCGTCCGCGTCGTAGCCGGTGCGCAGGAACGCCTCACGCAGCCGCGCGCAGACGTCGTCGGACAGATCGGGGACGGTAAAGGTGCTCACGGTCGGTAAGCCTGCCACGATGGCCCGGTGAGCATTGAACGTGTCCTGGCCCCGCTCGAGGCGGCCCTGCCGGATCTCGAAGCGCTGTACGTCGACCTCCACCAGCACCCCGAGCTGTCCTTCGCCGAAACCCGCACCGCCGGGATCCTCGCCGCGCGGCTCGAACGCGACGGTTACGAAGTGCACACGGGCATCGGCAAGACCGGGGTGCTCGGCATCCTTCGCAACGGCGAGGGCCCGGTGGTGATGCTCCGCGCCGACATCGACGCGCTGCCGGTCGAGGAGAAGACCGGCCTGTCCTACGCGAGCACCGCCCGCGGCACCGACGCGCAGGGCAACGACGTCCCGGTGATGCACGCCTGCGGCCACGACATGCACGCGACCTGGCTGTCGGGCGCCGCCGCGCTGCTCGCCGCGTCCCGCGACACCTGGTCGGGCACGGTGCTCGCCGTCTTCCAGCCGGGGGAGGAGCAGGGCAGCGGCGCGGCGCGGATGGTCGACGACGGCCTGTTCGACCGTGCCCCGAAGCCGGACTTCGTGTTCGGCCAGCACGTCACGCCGGGCCCCGCGGGCTGGGTGCTCACCCGGCCGGGCGTGATCATGGCCGCCACCGATTCCCTGCGTATCACGCTGCACGGCCGCGGCGGGCACGGTTCGCGCCCGGAGACGACCGTGGACCCGGTGGTGCTGGCGGCCTCGGTCGTCCTGAAGCTCCAGACGATCGTGTCCCGCGAGATCGCCGCCACCGACTCGGCCGTGGTGACCGTCGGCTCGCTGCACGCGGGCACCGCGTCGAACGTCATCGCCGACGACGCGGTGCTGGAGGTCAACATCCGCTCGTTCGATCCCGACGTCCGCGACCGCGTGGTCGCCGCGGTGCATCGGATCGTGCGCGGGGAGGCCGAGACCGCGGGCGCGCCGGCACCCCCCGAGATCGAGACGATCGCGAGCTTCCCGGTGACCCGCAACGACGAAATCGCCGTCGGCGACCTGGCCGGGGCGTTCCGCGACCACTTCGGCGCCGAGCGCGCGATGGAGGCCCCGCTGGTCACCGGCAGCGAGGACTTCGGCCACTTCGGCACCGCGACCGGCGCGCCCTCGGTGTTCTGGCTGGTCGGCGGCATGGACGCGCAGACCGTCATCGGCGCGATGACCGAGGGCCGGTTCGAACGGGACATCCCGTCCAACCACTCGCCGAAGTTCGCGCCGGTGCTGCACCCGACGCTGCGCACCGGCGTCGAGACGCTCGTGGTCGCGGCTCTGCACCGTTTGTCCCACCCCTCTGTCGGGTAGTACTGACGAGTGAGACGATGGGACACGGAGGTGGTGCTGTGAACGCGCCCGCCCACGGTCCCGACCCGGTGCTCATCACCGCGGCGGCTCCGTCGTACGACGACCAGCTGGCGGCACGCAAGCGGAAGTACGTCATCATGATGGGCTGCCGCATCCCGTGTCTCATTCTGGCCGGGCTCACCTACCACACCTGGTGGCTGGCGCTGATCTTCCTGGTCATCTCGGTGCCGCTGCCGTGGGTCGCGGTGCTCATCGCCAACGACCGCCCGCCCCGCAAGTCCGAAAAGGTCAACCGCTACCAGCACGAGGCCAAGGCGATCGAGAGCAAGGACCACCGGGTCATCGACGGTTAGCCCGCGACGAGCCGGTCGCCGGACAGCAGCGTGCCCGCCTGCTTGACGTGGCGCAGCAGCGGCGAGACCTCCAGGCTCTCGACGCCGGGCAGCGAGCCGATGCGGTCCGAGGTGAACTCGAACAACGCGTCGAGATCACGGCAGTGCGCGACGGCGTGCAGGTTGTGCGGACCGGAAACGGCCGCGGCGAAGGCGATTTCGGGTTCCCGCGCGAGTGTGCGCCCGACGCTCTTGACCGCCGACGGATGCACGCGGAGCCACAGATTCGCCCTCGCGTGATAGCCCAATGCCGTCGCGGCGATCTCGACGTCGATGTGGACCACGCGCCGCGCGAGCAGGGCCTGCAGACGGCGTGACGCGCGCCCCGGCGTGAGGTCCGCCGCTGCGGCGAGATCGACGAGACCGGCGCGGCCGTCGGAGGCGAGGACGTCGAGCAGCCGCTCGTCCCCGGCCGTCAGCCGCACGGGATCGCTTGCCACGACAGGGGATTCCGTAAAGGGGCCGCCGCCTTCGTCCCCGAGGCGCGCCTCTTGCTCCGGCGTCAGCGTGCCGCTGAGCGCGGCCCAGTAATGGCCGCGGCCCCCGACGAACTGGCGGAGCATCGCGGCCGCGTTGATGTCGAGCACGGCCGCGGTGCGCGGAAGCCGCCGGCCCAGCAGGTCGTCGCGCTGCTCGGAAGTCCGCGACCGGACCGCGCAGGTGATCTCGGACCCCGCGGCGCAGAGGCCCACCCAGCTGACGTCGTCGCGCTTCGCCAGCGCTTCGGCGATCGGCACGACGCTGCCGGGGCGGCAGCGCAGCCGCACCAGCCACTTGCTCTGGCCCAGCGCTCCCGGATCCACGACCCCGGCGACCCGGATGACGCCGTCCGCGCGCAGCCGGCGATAACGGCGGCCGACAGCGCTCTCGGTGAGGCCGATCGCGTCCGCGATCGCGGCGAACGACGCCCGGGGAGCGATCTGGAGCGCGCGAATGATGCGCACATCCTCGATGGGCAAAGTGCCGGATTCAGCCATGAACACCCCTCTTCTGAGGATGATCGTACAAATCCGCCCTTCACGCGAGCGGCGAACGCCGCCCGGGGACAGACTCGGAGCGCATCAGGAAATCGCGGAGAAGGGGTGACGTGGAATGTCCTCAACGGACACGGACCGGCAGACCGCTCTCATCATCGGAGCGTCACGAGGACTCGGGCACGCGATGGCGGCCGAACTGGCCGACAGGGGGTGGGACGTCATCGGCACGGTCCGGGACAGCACTGCCCGCACGCCACTGCACGACCTCGCGGATTGCTCCGGCGGGCGCGTCGCCGTGGAGCATCTCGACATCAACGAGCCCGAGCAGTTGGCGCCACTGCACGAACGCCTCGCGCGCCGCGAACTCGACATGCTCTTCGTCAACGCGGGGACCACCAACAACGAGCAGACGCCGATCGGCGAGGTCTCCACGGCCGACTTCGTGGAGGTGATGGTCACCAACGCGCTCAGCCCGATGCGCGTCATCGAGTCGCTCGAAGATCTCGTGGCTCCGGCGGGGCTCATCGGGGCGATGTCGTCCGGACAGGGCAGCATCACGAACAACACGACCGGGCTGCGCGAGGTCTACCGGGGCAGCAAGGCCGCGTTGAACATGTTCCTGCGCAGTTTCGCGGCCCGGCAGGCGGAAACGCGGCGCGCGTTCGTGCTCATGGCGCCCGGCTGGATCCGCACGGCGCTGGGCGGGGAGGGCGCGCCGTTCACCATCGAGGAGAGCGTGCCGCTCGTGGTGGACGTTCTGCTGTCGCGGCTGGGGACGCCGGGGCTCGCGTATCTGGACCGCTTCGGGAAGACCGTGCCGTGGTGAACTCCGCCGTGCCGCGATCTCGGGCGGACGTTCAGTGCGCTTTCCCCCTGGCGAGTAATCCGGCCAGTAATACCTCGAGCGTCTCGCGCAGGCTCGACGCGAAATCCGGTTGCAGGGCCGCCAATTCCGGATTCGCTGCATAAGCGGCCAGCACCGCCGCGGACGGCTGCGAATAGATCCACATCGTGCCCACTTCCATGACCACCGCCCTCGCGAACCATGCCGCGTCCTGCGGGCCGAGTTCGGGCATGTGCGTGAAGACGATCGCGGAGAACCGCTCGACGAGCTTGTGCGTCTCGTGTTTGTGCTCCGCGGCGAGCGCGGGCGACACGTTGTGTTCCAGCACCGACGCCTGCACGCTGACCAGATCGCACAGTTGCGGGTCCGCGGCGAGCGAGTCCGCGATCGTGGCCGCGAGCCGGTCTCCGCGTTCTCGCGGGCCCTTCCCGGGGTCGACGGCCTGCTCCAAGGCTTGCGTCATCGCCGCGAGCCGCTCCCAAGCCGCGCGAGTGAGCAGTTCGAGCAGGACGGCCTCACGGGATTCGAAGTAACGCAGCACATTCGACTTCGCCAGGCAGGCGCGGCGGCTCAGCGCGTTGAGGCTGATCTGCGACGCCGGCATCTCGGCCAGCATCGCGGCGGCGGTGTCGAGGATCTGGCGGCGCCGCTCGACGCGTTGTTCTTCGCTGCGTGCGCGCTTGAAGGAGGTCACCGCCCCAGTCTAGAGACCGGCAGTCTCTTGTTAACGGACCAGAGGTCTGTTAGCCTGGCGAGCGCAACAGACCGGTGGTCTGTAAATTCCGGTGAGGAGTGCTCATGTACGAAGTCCCTGATCAGAGCGGCAAACTCGCCGTGGTGACCGGCTCGAACAGCGGCACCGGCAAAGAGGTCGCCCGCAGGCTCGCCGGCGCGGGCGCCCGCGTGGTGCTCGCCGTCCGCACGCCCGGCAAGGGGGAGGCCGCCCGTGCCGAGATCCTGGCGGAACACCCGCACGCCCGGCTCGAAGTGCGCCGCCTCGACCTCGCCGATCTCGCGTCGGTCCGCGAGTTCGCCGATGGTCTCCTGGCCGACGGCACGCCGCTCGACCTGCTGGTGAACAACGCGGGCGTGATGAACCCGCCGGCCAGGCTGACCACAGTGGACGGGTTCGAGCTGCAGTTCGGCAGCAACTTCCTCGGCCCGTTCGCGTTGACCGTGCGGCTGGTGCCGCTGCTGCTCGCCGCCGCGGAACCCCGGGTCGCCACGATGGCCAGTGGCGCCGCCCGGTTCGGCAGGATCTGGTTCGACGACCTGCAGTCGGAACGCCGCTACCGCTCTTACGTCGCCTACGCCCAATCGAAGCTGGCCGATCTGATGCTGACCCTGCGGCTGGCCGACATCGCTGCCGAACGCGGCTGGAACCTGCTCAGCACCGGAGGCGATCCCGGCTACACCAGGACGAATCTGCTGACCACCGGTCCCACTCTCGGCCGCGACAAGCCGTCCCGGCCGATGTACACGCGCCTGATCAAAATCCTGCCTTCACAAGGGGTCGAGCAGGGAGCCGAGCCGCTCCTGTACGCGGCGACGAGCCCGGACGCCGTGCAGGGCGGCTACTACGGGCCCAGCGGACGGTTCGGTCTCGTCGGGCCCGCCACCACGTTCCGCCCCACGAGCCGTGCGCGGGACGCGGCGGCGAGGGAACGGCTGTGGGCCGAGGCCGAACGGCTCACCGGAGTGTCGCTGGCGGCGACGGTCGGCTAGGCGCCCGGCCGGGCACCGGTTTCGGCGACCGCGCGAGCGCCCAGCCGCACCCCGGCGCGCAGGACGTCCACTGTGGACGCTCCGGTCAGCCACGCGCGCAGCACTCCCGCGTCGAACGCGTCCCCGGCGCCGGTGGAGTTCACGCAGTCCGCGCGCTCCGCAGGGATGCTCGTGACGCCGTCCGTGTCGATCCAGCTCGCCCCGTCGGGACCCGCGGTGACCGCGATGGCACCCACCGCGCCCAGGAGTGCTTTCGCGCTCGCGGGCTCGGGTGAACCGGTGAGCGCGACGAGTTCGTCGGTGTTGGGCAGCAACAGATCCACGCCGCTGATGTCTTCGAGGAAGGTTTCGGTGAGGTGTGCCGCCGCCTGCGGATCGACCGAGGTCGTGAGCCCGGACTCTTTCGCGTGGGCCAGCGCGGCGAGTCCCGCCGGGCGCGAGGACTCCTCCAACAGCACGTAGCCGGACAGGTGCAGATGCGCGGCGACTTTGGGAATCCGGACGTCTTCGGGGCGCAGGCGCGCGTTCGCGCCACGATCGGCGAGCATGCTGCGCTGGCCGTGTTCGTCCACCAGGACGACGACACAGCACGTCGGCGCGTCTTCGTCGATTGTGAACGCGCAGTGAATCCCGGCTTCGGTCAGCTCGGCGTGGACCAGCCTGCCACCCGCGTCGTCGCCGACGCGGGTGACCAGCGTGGTCTCGGTACCCAGCGAACGCAGCCACAACGCGGTGTTCGCGCCCGCGCCGCCGCCGGTGAACCGCACCTGTGCCCGGGTATCGCCGCCAGGGATGAGGGGACCGTGGTGGCGGGCCGTGACGTCGAGTGCGGCGTCGCCGACTACGACGACGCTGTTACGCGTTCTTGGCGGCGGCAAGGAAGGCGGTGAAGGCCTCGGCGCTGAAGGTCAGCGCGCCCGCGTCCCGGTTCTTGGTATCCCGAATCGCCGCCCAGCGGCTCGAATGCGTCACCTCGACACAGCCCTGACCACCTCCGCTGTGGGACGACTTGTGCCAGTCGGTGCCCGTCGCGATCTCGACACAGCCCTGGACACCGCCGCTGCGGGTTGACTTGCGCCACTGAGCACCGGTGAGATCCGGGGTGATCATTCTGTGGCCTCCTACGTCAGCTCCTTGATGCGTCGGTTGATCCTCTCGATTGTCCGCTGCTGACTCAAGGTGCTGGCGCGAAGATTTTCGAAGGCGAGGTTGTAGACGCGGACGTGCTCCCGACCAAGGTAGTCGGATGCGGTCAGCCCTTCGACGTAGACGATGCCCGGACGGCCTTCGATGAGCGTGACTATGGTGAACGCAACGCCGTGTGAGGCGTGTGCGCCGCCGTCGAACGGGATGACTTGCACGCACACGTGCGGAAGCTTGGCCAGTTCCTTGATGTGCTCAAGCTGGCTGCGCAGCGCTGCCCGTCCGCCGATCTCGCGATAGAGCGCCTCTTCTCCGACGACCAGCCAGAGCCTGGGTGCGTCCGGCGACTTCATCCGTTCAAGGCGCTTGGCACGATCATTGGCCATCCGGTCGACCTCGGCGGGTGAGGTGGTCATTGACCGTTCCAGCATGCCGCGGGCGTAGTCGGCGGTCTGGACAATGCCGGGAAAGCAGTCGCCGTAGTAAATCCTCAGCTCGCTGGCTGCTCGCTCCAAGTTGACGTACTTGACCGAGTGCTCGGGAGCCCGTGCTGGCGGCAGCTTTCGGCGGGAGTCGGTGGCGAGGGTCCGGAGCTTCGCCGTGCGGCTCTTGGGGATTCCGTAGATGCGGGCGGCCTTGTCCAGATCCTTGTCGCTGACCTTCATGTCACCCTGTTCGACCTTGGACAGCTTGCCCGTGTACCAGCCGAGCGCCTTGCTGGCCTCGGCGTTGGAGAGTCCGGCGGCCTCGCGGGCGTCGCGCAGGTCGGCGCCGAGCAGGATCCGCTGCACGACGGGGCCGGGATCGGGATCGGAGTGGGTCATGGCGGGCAGTCTGCCCCCGTCCTCAGCGGTTGTGGCGGATATTCGCCCGTACGGGTGCAAACTCGGTCCGGCGCAGTCCGCACTTGCATTTCAAGTGGTAGCTTTCTGCCTCGCCAGTGTCCCACATCACACGTCAGGAGTTTCGATGAGTACCCAGGTTTCCGAGTTCACCGGCACCGGGCCGCAGCGTGAGTGGCTTGTCCGCTGCCAGGACGGCGAGCGGAGTACGGCCGTCTGCACGGTCGAGGCGAACAACGGGACGCTCGGCATCAGCGGTCCCCACGGCGAGTACTTCTCGCTGGAGAACCACCAGATCGCGGTGTTCCAGCGGGCGCTGTCCGCTGCGATCACGCAGGTCGCCGACGACGTCCGGCATCCCGTCAGCTGAGGGCGACCGCGACCTCGGTGGCCAGCCTCGCGTTCGACAGCACCAGGGCCTCGTTCGCGTCGAGGCTCACACCCTCGCTCGCCGTGTGGAAGTGCTCCAGTAGCGCGGGGGTGACGTCCGCGCCGTGGATGTCGTTGTCCCGCAACAATTCCAGTCCCTCGGCGAGCAGCCGGTCGTGCAGCCCCTTGTCCATTTCGGACTTTTCAGGGATCGGATTCGTCAGCAGGATCCCGGAATCCGCGTACATGCGATGCGCGGCGATGACCGCGGCGGCCTGCTTCGCGTCGTCGACGCGGTGGGCGACAGGATGTCCGGAGGAACGCAGGTAGAACGCGGGGAAGTCGTCGGTCCGGTAACCGAGCACGGGCACCGAGTTCGTCTCCAGCACCTCCAGCGTCGCGGCGATGTCGAGCACGGACTTGACGCCGGAGCACACCACGACGGTCGGGATCCGCGCCAGCACGCCGAGATCCGCCGAGATGTCCCAGCTCTGCGAAGCGCCGAGGTGGACGCCGCCGAGCCCGCCGGTGGCGAACACGCCGATGCCCGCCGCCGCGGCCAGCGCCGAGGTGCTCGCGACCGTCGTCGCGCCGGACCGGCCGAGCCCGGCGGCCGGTCCGAGGTCACGCAGGGAAAGCTTGTCCAGCCCGGCGTCCGCGGCGCACACCCGCTCCAGTTCGGCGGCCGACAGCCCGATCACCGGCCGCCCGTCGAGCACCGCGATCGTGGCCGGGACGGCGCCGCCGTCACGGACGGTCCGTTCGAGGCGCCTCGCGACGTCGAGATTGCGGCCCGGCGGGAGGCCGTGGGACAGCAGCGTGCTTTCCAGCGCCACGACGGGACGGCCTTCGCGCAGTGCGGTGGCGACCTCGTCGCGGGGGAACAGAGTGGGCGTCACGGCTCGACATTCTGGCGATCAAGGCCGGGGGAGCGCCAGCGGCCCAGCTCGGCCGCGAGGTTCCGGCGCGCGGCGGCCTCCCAGCGTTCCCGCGCGGGCTCGCCGCGATACAGCCGGGGGTTCGCGAGCATCCGCTCCAGGACCACGATGCGCCCGGGTGTCCAGACCGCGTCGGGGTACTTCGCGTATTCCTCCCGTACGCCGCGTGCGTACTTGTTGTAGATCTCCGGCGCGGCGCCGAGGATCGCGAGGTCGGCGTCGAGCAGGGCCGTGGCGAGGAGGTCGTCGGCGGGCGCGTCGTGGCTGATCGTCGTCAGGATCAGCGCCTCGACGCGGGCGATGTCCTCTTCGGCGAGCCCGGCGCGGGTGAGCCAGAGCCGGGCCCACGCCGCGCTGGCGCGTTCGTCTTCGCCGGGAGTGGCGTCGTAGACGACGTCGTGTGCCCAAGCCGCCAGCGTGACCCGGGGGTCGGCGGCGAACTCCGCCGCGTAACGGGCGACGGACTCGGCGTGACGCAGATCGTGGTAGCGCCGATGCGGCTCGCCGTAGCGGTGCTCCAGCTCGGTCCAGGCGTCGGCGGCGATCTGGCCGTCGCCGCCGAGCAGGGTGAGGGCACTGTGCCAGCGCATCGGGTTCTCCTTGCTCGTCACCGGGCCGGGGACAAGTATCCTGCAGGGGTGAGCACTGAGACGTTGACGAAGCCGGATACCCGGCCCGAGGGCACCGATTCGACGGACGACGACGCCCCGAAGATGTTCCACTACGTGCGCAAGAACAAGATCGCCGAGAGCGCGGTCATGGGCACGCACGTGGTGGCGCTGTGCGGCGAGGTCTTCCCGGTGACGAAGTCCCCCAAGCCCGGGTCGCCCGTCTGCCCGGCCTGCAAGGAGATCTACCAGGGCCTCCGCCCCGGCGGCGACGAATAAGCCCCCTCGCACCTCCACCGGCGGATCTCACCCCGCCGGTCCTCACCCTGCCTCGGCGCCCCTTTCGTGACGTGCTCTGAAGGCCACCTTGAGAGCGCCAGACGCCCTCAAGG
>NZ_JBHYIQ010000170.1:8412-13180 GCF_042739895.1 Amycolatopsis sp. NPDC059021 | reverse complement strand
GCCACCGCTGACCGGCCGCCCCCAGCGCGTCACCACATGCCGTTAAGGCCACCTTACGGGCGTCCGACGCCCGTAAGGTGGCCTTGACGGGACGCCACGGCAACACAGAAGCGCCCGAAGAACTATCGCGTCGGGTCTTTGCCGTTGGGCTGACGCGGGCCGGGACCGGGGGACCACCAGCCGGGCACGGTCTTCTCGCCGTGCAGCACCGTCGGCGCGATGCCCTCGGTGAACGGTTCGATCTGCAGCAGCTGGCCCCACGACTGATACGGCTGCCCGATCAGGTAACTCGGCACCTCGGGTTCCTTGGCGACTTCCTCGAGCCAGCCGGTCGGGCCGCCGTTCGGGCTGGCCGCCCAGTCCGCTTCGTCGGCGAGGCGGCCGGCGGTGATGCGGTACGCGGGCATCGCGGAGATCCCGTCGTGCGAGGTCACCGGGTTCACGCACGGGTAGACGAACGACGCGGGCCAGTCGACGTAGACCGGTTTGTCGCCGATCTTCTCGGTGAGCGTGGTGAAGGTCGGGACGCGCGGGGCCGACGCGGCGATCCAGCCGTCCTCGGTGAGGTCGTCGTCGACGATGTTGATCCGTACCGCGTTCGTCTCGGGCGGCAGGTCGCGCAGGTTGATGCGGGTGTCGTTCCAGCTGCCGGTGCCCGCGCCGGGCGGCAGCACGAACTGGCTGCGCAGGACCTTGACGCCCGAGGGAGTGTTGACGCCGTAGTCGAGGCTCACCGACGTCGGCCGCTTCGCCGCGCCCGCGGTGGCGACGACGATCTGCCCGTCGGCGGGTTTCTCGGCCAGTGCGTACCAGTCGCTGCGCAGCCGTCCGGCGCGCGTCTCCTGGTCGAGGTAGCTCGACCACATCGGCACCTGGTCCGGCGTGAACCCGTGCGGCGGCTCGGCGAGCGGGTCCTTGTCGTCGACCGGGCGCGTGTGGAACCCGGTCTGCACGCGGCCGTTGTCCGGTTCGGGCGGCGGCAGCGGCGAGTTCGGCGGCGGGGGCGTCGTGACGGGCGGGACGGTCCGCTGCTCGGTCTGCGGGCGCAGGATGCTGGTGGCCGCGTCGCGTTCCACCATGACGCGGTCGGAGAGGTTGCAGCTCTTGCCGAACAGGTGCCCGATGTTGGCCGCGCCGAGGCTGTAGCTGCCCGCCTGGTTGTGCATCGCCCACGCCATCGTGACGAACTCGCCGCCGGCGACCAGGCCACAGACCACCACGAGCGACAGCGAGCCCAGCTTCAGCGCGCGCCCCCGTCTTTCCTGCTGCCCGATCGACGCGCCGGGCCGATGCGCGCGGACGTTCTCGACGAACGAGTACACGCCGGCGATCCCGGCCGCGACCAGCAGGATCGTCGACAGCGGGATCCCGCCGATCGACGGCGCGACGCTGGTCCACTGCACACCGAGGCGCGAGACGAACCAGTACGTGTTCGGGCCGGTCGCGGCGAGCGCGCCGACGACGAGCAGCCCGGCGAGGAAGGCCGCGCGGTTGCGTTTCGACCGCAGCACGGTCGAACTGGTCGCGAGCGCGGTCAAGGCCGCCATCGACGCGCCGACCGCGGCGAACGCGCCGAAGTGGTGGGTCCACTTGGTCGGGGTCAGCGCCAGCAGCAGGAAGAACAACGCCGTCGTGCCGATCAGCCGCCGGGCGGGGCCGAGTGACGCACCGGGGATCCGGCCGCGCCGCAGCAGCACGACCAGGCAGGTCACCGTGCACAACAGCACCAGCAGCACGGGGAAGCGGCGCGGCGCCGAGCCGTCCGGCAGGCTCTCGAACAGCAGCTGGTAGCGCGCGAACTCCTGGAACCACGACAGGTTCGGGCCGACCTGGGCGCGCAGCCGGGTCGCCTCCTGCACGGTGGCGAACGTCTGGTCCGCGAACATCACGACGAGCACCAGGAACCCGGCCGCGGCGACCGGCGCGAGCACCGTGGTCCAGCCGTTCTCCGCGCGCTGGCGCAGCAGTTTGAACAGCGGCCGGGCGGCGACGAGGAACGGCGCGACGGCGATCAGCCCGGTCGGCGTCGCGGCCAGGGTGAAGGCCGCCGCGGTCAGCCCGAGACACAGCGGCAGCAGGCGGCGCGTGACGAGCGCGCGTTCGACCGCGCAGATCGCCAGCAGCGAGCCGAGCGCCGCCACCGGCTCCGGCCGGACGCCGTTGTTGTAGGGCATCCACCAGACCAGGAACACCGCCGCCGCGGCCCAGCCCGCCGCGCGGCTCGTGCGGACCTGGGTGCCCAGCCGGGGCATGACCTCGCGGCTGATCAGCAGCCAGGACAGGCAGCCGAGCAGGAACGACGGCAGCCGGATCCACGGCGGCACCGTGGACACGTGCGTCATCAGCTCGTAGACGTGGTAGAACCAGCCGAACGGCGCCTCCGCGACGCCGAACCAGCGGTGGTAGTTGGTGAGGAACCCGGTCTGCTCGGTGACCCTGGCCATCGTGAGGATGTAGCCGTCGTCCGAGGTCACCGGCCCGATGAAGACCCACGCGCCGAGCGCGGCGAACACCGTCGCGTCGCGGGCGGTCAGCCGCCACCAGCCGACCGGCGCCCAGCGCGGCGCCCGTCTCGCGAAGCCGGAGTCGAGCCGCCAGATCGCGATCATGCAGCCGATCATGGAGATCACCGCGAGGATCCCGACGATGATCTTCCACGTGGTCGGCGAGGTCTGGTACCGCGTGTCCGGGACGACCGAAACGTGCAGTCCGGCGATCGGGTCGCGGCCGGAATTGATCGAGGAGTAGATGCCGACCACGCGTGGCCGGACGTCGCCGGTCGTGTGGAACACCGGGGTGCCCGCGACGGACACGGTCATCTGCGTCGCGTCCGCATGCACGGCGACGTCGCAGCCCTGCGCGGGCAGCGGCTGCTGCACTATCTGCTGGCCGTGGCTGGAGGCGAGCAGCACGCCGTTGTCGACGCGCACCTGCATGCCGACGCCCTTGCCCGCGCGCGGGTCGGTGCGCCCGTCCGGCACGGTGGCGAACAGCAGGGCGGGGCCGTTGGTGCGCGCGTCCAGCGAGTGGATGGTTGCGCACGGCAGCGCTACGCGCATGTCCTCGGCCCAGTACCCGGTCAAGGGCGCGTTGACGGAGCGGGTGTCGTTGCCTGTCGGCCAGACGACCTCCGCGGTGTCCTGCACCACCGGCAGGAAGGGGAAAGCCAGCGCGCACAAGGCGGAGAGCAACCCCAGCGTCACAGCGATCAACCGCATCGGCGCAACGCTAATGGGTCTGATCGGCCGTGTTACGCCGACCCCGGGTCACGCGGGGTGAAACGTTCGTGGTGTAAAGCCGCGGTCAAGGGCCTGCGGCTACGCCAGCCGTGGCGTTCGAGATCGGGAACCTCGGCGAGTGCGGTCACCGGCCCGACGCACAGCCAGGCGACCGGGCGGATGCCGCCGGGGATCCCGAGCAGGTCGGCCAGGAACGGTTCGCGGTAGAAGCTGACCCAGCCGACGCCGAGGCCTTCGGCGGTCGCGGCGAGCCACAGGTTCTGGATCGCGAGGCACACCGAGTACAGCCCGGCGTCGGCGATGGCGTGCCTGCCCAGCACGTCCGGCGCCCCGCGCGCGGGGTCGTAGGTGACGACGATGCCGAGCGTGGCGTCGAGGATGCCCTCGATCTTGATCTTCTGGAAGGTCCCGGCACGCTCCTCGGCGAGGGAGGACGCGAAGACGTCGCGCTCGTCGTGGACGTGCTTCGCGAACGCCTCGCGGGTGGTGACGTCCCGGACCAGCACGAAGTCCCACGGCTGGCTGAGCCCGACGCTGGGCGCGGCGTGTGCGGCGGACAGGATCCGGTGCAGGACGTCGTCGTCGATCGGGGCGCCGGTGAACTCGCCGCGGACGTCCCGGCGGCGGTACAGCGTCTCGTAGAACGCTTCCAGCTCAGTCATTCAGCACCCACTCGACGGCTTCGCGGACGGTGCCGACGGTCTCGGCCTCCGGGCGCGGCGGCCTGCGGACCACGACCACGGGCAGCCCGAGCTCCCGCGCCGCGCGGAGTTTGGCATCGGTGTGCGTGCCGCCGCTGTCCTTTGTGACCAGGACGTCGATGCGGTGCTCGCGCAGCAGCGACCGTTCGGAGTCCACTGTGTACGGTCCGCGATCGAGGAGGACCTCGTGGTCGCGCGGCAGGGGCGGCTCGGGCGGGTCGACGCAGCGGATCAGGAACCACAGGCCGTCCAGCCCGGCGAACGCGGCGAGCCCCTGCCGTCCGCTGGTCAGGAACACCCGGCGCCCGAGCGCGGGGAGCCGCGCGGCGGCGTCGGCGAGGTCGTCCGCCCAATGCCAGACGTCGCCGGGCTGCTGCCGCCAGCCGGGACGCGCGAGCCGCAGCAGGGGGACGCCGGTGCGTCGCGTGGCCTCGGCGGCGTTCGCGCCGATGCGCTCGGCGAAGGGGTGCGTCGCGTCCACGACGGCGCTGACGTCGTTGTCCCGCAGCCACTGCACGAGCCCGTCTACGCCGCCGAAGCCGCCGACGCGCACTTCGCCCTCGGGCAGCCGGGGCCGCGCCACCCGCCCCGCCAGCGACGACACCACCCGCACCCCACGCGCGGTCAGCCCGGCGGCCAGCTCCCGCGCCTCCGCCGTCCCGCCCAGGATCAGCAGCGGTCCGTGAAGGCCCCCTTGCCTACCCTGAGGTCCGTGAAGGCCTCCTTCACTACCCGGAGGCCCGTGAGGGGGGCGGTGGAGGAGCCGGCGCGGCGCACAGAGTGGGCGGGGGTGCGGGCGGCGCGGGGGGGGGGGGAGTCGTTTATGTC
>NZ_JBHYIQ010000170.1:0-8402 GCF_042739895.1 Amycolatopsis sp. NPDC059021 | reverse complement strand
GGCCTCCTTCACTACCCTGAGCGCTGTGAAGGTGGCCTTCACGGAACGTCCGGCTCACAGCGAGTCCGGTTGGGAGCGGCGGTCCCGGGTGGCGGAGTAGAGGAAGCTGTCCGGGAAGCCCTCCGCGGCGAGCACCCGGCCGACGAAGATCGTCGCCGCGCGCGTCATCCCCGCCGCTCGCGCCTGCGACGCGATATCCGACAACGTCCCCCGCACGACGGTCTCGCCGGGCTGGCTGGCCAGCGCGACCACGGCCGCCGGGCAGTCCGCGCCGTAGTGCGGGATCAGCTCGGCACACACCCGCTCGACGTGGTTGATCGCCAGGTGCAGCGCCAGCGTCGCCCCGCTGACCGCGAAGTTCGCCAACGTCTCTCCCGAGGGCATCGACGTCGACCGCGCCTGCGCCCGCGTGATGATCAGGCTCTGGCCGACCTCGGGCACGGTCAGCTCTCGCCCGAGCACCGCCGCCGACGCCGCGAAGGCGGGTACGCCGGGCACCATCGCGTACGGCACGCCGGCGTCGTCAAGACGCCGCATCTGCTCCGCGACGGCGCTGTACAGCGACGGATCGCCCGAGCACAGCCGCGCGACGTCGTGGCCGCCTTCGTGCGCCGAGACCATCCGCGCGACGATCTCGTCCAGCGACAGGTTCGCCGTGTCGATGAGCAGGGTGTCCGGCGCGCAGTAGCCGAGCAGGTCGGGCGGCGTCATGCTGCCCGGGTAGAGACAGACGTCGCAGCGGGCCAGCAGGTCGCGGCCCCGCACGGTGATGAGGTCCGCGGCGCCCGGCCCGGCGCCGATGAAGTGCACGGTCACTTGATCTTGCACCACTGGGTCACGGTCCGCGACGGCTTCCAGCCGTCGTAGTGGCCGAGCGGTTCGATGCGCTGGACCGAGATCCGGGTCAGTTCGCCGCCGTACCGCCGATGCGCGTCGGCGAGCACCCACTCGCCCTGCAGCGTCACCGCGTGCGCGACGATCCGCGACGCGTTTTCGACGCAGCCGGTGATCAGATCGGGGGTCGTCAGCGCGCCGCCGATGAAGATCGCGTCCGGCTTGGGGAGTCTCACCAGCGCGTCGGGGATCAGGCCACAGACCACCCGCAGCTGGGGGACGCCGAGTTTGTAGGCGTTGCGTTCGATGCGGTCGGCGCGCGAGCTGACCCCCTCGATCGCGATTGCCCGGTTCAGCGGATGCATGCGCAACCACTCGATCGCGATGCTGCCCGCGCCCGCGCCGACGTCCCACAGCAGTTCGCCGGGCGACGGCGCGAGCCGGGCGAGCGCGGAGATTCGCACATCGCGTTTGGTGAGCTGGCCGTCGTGGTCGTACGCGTCGTCCGGCAGGCCGATCAGCGGAAGCGCCTTGCCGACGCAGTCGATCGCGAACACCGTGAGCGGTCCGGGGTCGTGCTCCCAGCCGTCGGAGATCCGCTCATCGGGACTGCCGAGATTTTCCAACGCCCGCAACGTGCTCTTGGCGAACTTCCGCGACCTCAGCAGTTTCCGCAGCGCGGGGGCCTTCGCGCCGAGGACGAGCACCTTCCGGCCCGGGGTCAGCGCCCGCGCGACGCGCTCGATGTCGCGGCCCACCACCGAAACCACCTCGGTCTGCTCGGCGGACCAGCCGAGCCGCGCGCGGGCCAGCGTCACCGACGACAGCGTCGGCAGGACCTGGATGTCGTAACCGCGCTCGATCAGCGTCGTGCCGATGCCGGACAGCAGCGGGTCGCCACTGGCGAGCACGCAGATCCGGCGGTCGAAGTACTCGGCGAGGAAGCCGTCGAGCTTGGACAGCAGCCGGGCGGGCCACTCGACGGCGTCGGCTTCCACCTCGGGCGGCAGGTAGGCGAGCTGCCGCGCACCGCCGATGACGACGTCGGCCGAGAGCACAAGGGTCCTGGCCTCCTCGGACAGGCCGCTCCAGCCGTCGGCGCCGATACCGACCACGGGGAAGGGTGATTTTTCGCGCACGCTGAGGCAGGCTAGTCGACCCGGCTCCTGTGCGATGATCGGCCGGAAGCCGAGTCGCCAGCCGCGAGGAGCGTCGTTGAAGCCGTACCCGTTCACTGCCGTCGTCGGGATGCCGGACCTGCGCCTGGCACTGGTGCTCTCCTCGATCTCGCCCGCCGTCGGCGGAGTGCTGGTACGCGGGGAAAAGGGCACCGCGAAGTCGACCATGGTGCGCGCGCTCGCCGGACTGCTGCCAAGCGTCGACGTCGTCGACGGCTGCCGCTTTTCGTGCGATCCGGTTTCACCCGATCCGGCGTGCCCGGACGGCCCGCACGACGGCGCCGCCGGACATCGCAGGCCCGCGCGGCTGGTCGAGCTGCCGGTCGGCGCGGCCGAGGACAGGGTGATCGGTTCGCTGAACCTGGAGCGCGCGCTTTCCGAGGGAATCACCGACTACCAGCCGGGTCTGCTCGCCGCCGCGCATCGCGGGCTGCTCTACGTCGACGAGGTCAACCTGCTGCACGATCACCTGGTCGACGCGCTGCTCGACGCCGCCGCGATGGGCCGCGCGACGGTCGAACGCGAGGGCGTCTCGGTGTCGCACGCGGCGCGGTTCGTGCTGATCGGCACGATGAACCCGGAGGAGGGCGAGCTGCGCCCGCAGCTGCTCGACCGGTTCGGGCTCACCGTCGAGGTCGCCTCCAGCCGCGACCCGGAGCAGCGCGTCCAGGTCGTCCGGCGGCGGCTGGCCTACGAGGCGGATCCGGACGCCTTCGCCGCGGAGTACGCCGTGTCCGACGCGCAGCTGGCGGCGGACATCGAAGCGGCGCAACGGCTTCTGCCCTCGGTGAAGCTCACGGACGAGGCGCTGCGGCAGATCGCCGAGGTGTGCGCGTCGTTCGAGGTCGACGGGATGCGGGCGGACATCGTCACCGCGCGGACCGCCGTCGCGCACGCGGCGTGGGCCGGCCGCGACGAAGTGTCCACAGAGGACATCCGGGTGGCGGCGCGGCTCGCGCTGCCGCATCGGCGCCGCCGGAATCCCTTCGACGCGCCGGGAATCTCCGAGGAGCAGCTCGAGCACGCGTTGCAGGACGCGCAACCCGACGAACCGGGGCCGCCGGAAGGTCCGGATGACGGGCCCGACGATGACGGGCCCGACGATGACGGGCCGGGTTCCGGGTCGGCACCACCGTCCACTGAGGACGCCCAGGGTGGCGCCGGTGGCGACACCCAGCAGGGCGACACCGGCGGGCAGCCCGGCGGGGACCGGCAGCACGGCATGGTCGAGCGCGCCGGAAAGGCTTTCCGCGCAAGGGCTTTCGAGGTCAAGGGGACCGGCGAGGGGGAGCGCGGACGGCGTTCGCGGGCCATCACCGACAACGGCCGGACGATCGGCGTGCAGCCGTCGAGCGTGCGCGAGGGACGTCCGCACCTGGTCGCGACCGTCCGCGCGGCCGCGCCGCACCAGCGGGCGCGGGGCCGGGACGGCGGCGGATTGCGGGTACGGAAACAGGATCTGCGGTTCGCGCGGCGCGAAGGCCGGGAAGGCAATCTCGTGCTGTTCTGCGTCGACGCGTCAGGCTCGATGGGCGCCCGCGCACGCATGCGCGAGGTCAAGACCGCGGTGCTTTCCCTGCTGCTGGACGCCTATCAGCGCCGGGACAAGGTCGGCCTGGTGACCTTCCGCGGTGCCGGAGCCGAACTCGCGTTGCCGCCCACCATCAGCGTCGACGCGGCAGCGTCCCGTTTGGACGAACTCCCGACCGGCGGCCGTACGCCGCTGGCCGAAGGACTCCTTGAAGCGGCGCGAGTCCTGCGAGTCGAAGCGATTCGTGATCCCCGCCGGCGTCCGTTGCTGATCGTGGTCACCGACGGCCGCGCCACCAGCGGCGCCGACGCCGTCGCGCGCGCGCACGCGGCCGCCGGGCTGCTCGCCGACGTCACCGCGGTCGTGATGGACTGCGAAAACGGCAAGATGCGCCTGGGGCTCGCCGCGGAACTCGCCGGGCACCTCGGCGCCGATCACGTTCCGCTCACCGAGGTCGCCGCCGACGCGCTCGCCGGCGCGGTGCGCGCCCGCACGTCCGGAAGGGCTGCCTGATGCCGCAAGGAAAACCCGCCGTCGTCCCGCAGGACGGCCTCACCACCCGCCAGCGCCGTAACCGGCCGCTGCTCGCCGTGCACACCGGCGAGATGAAGGGGAAATCGACCGCCGCTTTCGGAATGGCGCTGCGCGCGTGGAACCAGGGCTGGTCGATCGGCGTGTTCCAGTTCGTGAAGTCGGCGAAATGGCGGGTCGGCGAGGAAGCCGCGTTCCGCGCGCTCGGAAAACTGCACGAGGACACCGGGCAGGGCGGGCCGGTGGAATGGCACAAGATGGGCGAGGGCTGGAGCTGGACGCGTAAGTCCGGCACCGAGGACGATCACGCCGAGAACGCGCGGGAAGGCTGGGCGGAGATCAAACGCCGGCTCGCCGCGGAAACCCACGATTTCTACGTGCTTGACGAATTCAGCTATCTGCTCAAATGGGGCTGGCTCGAAGTCGACGACGTCGTTTCCACGTTGACGTCGCGGCCCGGTCATCAGCATGTCGTGATCACCGGCCGGTACGCGCCACCGGAGCTGATGGAGGCCGCCGATCTGGTCGCCGAGATGACCAAGGTGAAACACCCGATGGACGCGGGGCAAAAAGGCCAGCGGGGCATCGAATGGTAGCGAGGGTGGTCATCGCCGCGCCCGGTTCGGGGCACGGCAAGACCACGATCGCGGCGGGGCTGATGGCGGCCCTGCGCGCGGCGGGGCACCGGGTGTCCGGGCACAAGGTCGGCCCGGACTTCATCGACCCGGGGTATCACGCGCTCGCCACCGGCCGCCCCGCCCGGAACCTCGACCCGTTCCTGCAGGGCGAGGAGCAGCTGGTTCCCTTGCTGCGCCACGGTTCCTCGGGCGCGGACATCGCCGTCATCGAGGGCGTCATGGGCCTGTTCGACGGCGCGCTCGGCACCGAGGGCTACGCGTCGACGGCCCATGTCGCGCGCTTGATCGACGCGCCGGTGATCCTCGTCGTCGACGCTTCGGCGGCGAGCCGCAGCGTGGCCGCGACCGTGCTGGGCTTCGCGAACTACGACACCCGCGTCCGGCTCGCCGGGGTGATCCTCAACAAGCTGGGCTCGCAGCGGCACGAGGACGAGATCGCGACCGCGCTGGAGGCGACCGGCGTCCCACTGCTGGGTGCCTTGCGCCGCAACGATTCCATCCACGCCCCGAGCCGTCACCTCGGCCTCGTGCCCGCTGAGGAACGGGCCTCGGAGTCGCGGCGCGTGCTGCCGGAACTCGCGTCGTGGGTCGCCGGTGGTGTCGACCTCGACGCGGTGGTACGTGTGGCACGCCGTGCTTCGGCGTTGTCCGGTGAGTCGTGGAGTCCGGGGCCGGAGCACGATGGCCCGCGCGCCACGATCGCCGCGGCGGCGGGGCCTGCTTTCACCTTCCGCTACACCGAAACCGCCGAGCTCCTTGCCACCCGCGGCGTCGACGTCGTCGATATCGATCCCTTGCGGGACAAGGCTTTGCCGCCGGGCTGCGCGGGCCTCTACTTCGGCGGCGGGTTCCCCGAGGTGCACGCCGCCGAGCTATCGTCCAATGTGGAGCTTCGCACGGAGGTCGCCGCCGCGATCGGCGCGGGGATGCCGGTGAGCGCGGAGTGCGCGGGCCTGCTGTACCTGTGCCGCTCGTTGGACGACCTGCCCATGGTGGGCGCCGTCGATGCCACGGCGGCCATGACGAAACGCGGGAAACTCGGCTATCGCAAGGCGGTCGCGGTCGCGGACAACGTGCTCGCCGTGGCCGGGCAACGCGTCACCGGCCACGAGTTCCATCGCACCGAAATCACCCCCGCACACGGCGACACGGCCGCGTGGGGCTGGGACCGCACGCTCGACGGCTTCGCCTCGCCGAGCCTGCACGCCTCGTATCTGCACGTCCACTGGGCCGGATATCCGGCGCTGGCGGACCGTTTCGCCGCGCACGTTCACGCCCACGCCCTGGCCGCGGCCCATGGTTGAGTACGACCTCCATCACCACGGCGATCGCGAGGTCGGCGACGGTCTCGTCGACCTCGCGGTGAACGTCCGGCTCCCGGCGCCACCACCGTGGCTGCGTGCCGAACTCGCCGCCGCGCTGGACGATCTGGCCGCCTATCCCGACGCCGCGCCCGCTACGGAAGCCGTCGCGCGACGTCATGGGCGTGCCCCGGAGGACGTGCTGGTGACCGCTGGGGCCGCGGAGGCGTTCACGCTGCTCGCGTCGGCCTTGAAACCACGTCACGCCGCGGTGGTGCATCCGCAGTTCACCGAACCTGAGGCCGCGCTGCGAGCCGCTGGGCACGACGTCCACCGCGTCGTGCTGTCCGAAGTGGACGGTTACCGGCTCGACCCGGCCGCGGTTCCCTCGGACACGGATCTCGTCTTCGTCGGCAACCCGACGAATCCGACGTCGGTGCTGCACCCGGCGTCCACGCTGCGTTCGCTGGCGTGCCCTGGGCGCGTGCTCGTCGTGGACGAAGCGTTCCTTGACGCGATCCCCGGCGAGGTGGAAAGCCTTGCCGGAGAACGCATTCCGGGTGTGGTGGTGCTGCGCAGCCTGACCAAGACGTGGGGTCTGGCCGGGCTCCGTGCAGGTTACGTCCTTGGTGAGCCGTCGCTGATCTCGCGATTGCGCGCGGTCCAGCCGCCGTGGTCGGTGTCCACTTTGGCCGGTGTGGCCACGGTCGCCTGTTGCCGCCCCGCCGCACTGGAGGAGGCGGAAAAGCTGGCCGTGGCCGCGGAAGCCGACCGGGAATACCTTGTCTCCCGGTTGATCGAGGCCGGGATCGCTGTGCTCGGCGACCCGCGCGGCCCGTTCGTCCTCATCCGTGTCGCCGGTGGCGCGGACGTCCGGCTCCGGCTGCGCGAGGCGGGTTACGCCGTCCGGCGCGGCGGCACCTTCCCCGGGCTGGGGCCGGACCACCTGCGGCTCGCGGTCCGGGACCGCGCCACGACCGATGCCTTCCTCGAGATTCTCCGTCGCGTTCGGTGAGCGCTGCCCGATAGCTTCTGGTCGTGAACAACCCTTACGGCACCCATCCCGAGGCGCTGGGCGACTTGCTCGACGCCATCGGCCCGCAGGAACGTGGTCTGGTGCGCCAGCTTTCCCGTGAGGAGGATGACGCGCTCGCGGCGGTCAGCCTGCGACGCTTCCCCACCGACCGTGCGACGACCGGAGCGATCGACTGGTCGGGCGCCGTCGTGCTGGAACAGTCTTTCGAACAGGACTATGCGGACGCGGCGCGAGTACTGGGTGAACGCGTGCTGCGGTATTCGACCTCCGACGTGGTCGTGTTCTGGGGCAACCTGGTCATCCCGACGGTGCGGCTGCCCGCCCGGCTCGCCGCGGCGAACGCGGGCGAGCTGATCGACACCGGTGACGACGTATGGATCTACCTGCCGGACAGGAACGTCCTCGTCGAATACTGGCACTCGGGCCGGATCACGGCGGGCATGATCCCGGACGCCGTGGCAGGGCCGTGAAGGACTCCTTACCGGCGCTGAGTGCCGTGAAGGAGTCCTTCACGGCATCGGCCGGATCATGCCGTCGTGAGCAGCGCCGCCGCCACCGCGACCTCGACGCAACCGCCGAGGACGTCACCCGTGACCCCGCCGAGGCGCTGGACGCAGCGCGCCAGCAGTAGCGCCGCCACGAGGTAGCCGAGCGCGACGGCGAGGGGACCGCGCCACCACGGCAGGCCGGGTGCCCACCACGAAACGCCCGCGGCGAGCACGAAGACCAGCACCGTCGCCACGATCGGGACCGACCCGGCGACGGTCGCGCCGAGCCCCTCCGGACGCGCGGACGGGACACCTCGGGCGCAGCAGAGCGAAAGCACGCACCGTCCACTGAGGACAGCCAGAACCACCGCGGTGACACCGTGTCCGTGCGAGATCGCGCCGGTCAGCGCGCCCGCCTGGACGAGCAGGACGAACACCAGCGTCGCCACGCCGGTGGGTCCGGAGTCGCCGCGGCGCATGACGTCCAACGCCTTCGACCGGTCGTAGGAGGCGCCGAGACCGTCCGCGGTGTCGGCGAGCCCGTCGAGGTGGAGGCCGCGGTTGCCCAGCGCGACCGCGCCCAGCGCCAGCGCGGCCACGGCGATCGCGGGCAGGCCCAGCGCGTCACCCGCCGCGACGACCAGCCCCGCGACCACCGTCAGCGGCACAGCCGCGAGCGGCGCGAGCACCATCGCGGCCCCGGCCACCCGGCCGTCGATCACCCGCGGCGCCGGGACCGGCACGGTCGTCAAGGTCCCGACCGCCATCCGCGCCGCGTCCCCCCACCGGCTCACGCAGCACTCCCGCGATGGTCCGTGGGGGCCTCCCCAAGGGACCCAGAGTCCCTCAAGGAGGCCCCCACGGA
>NZ_JBHYIQ010000169.1:5556-13843 GCF_042739895.1 Amycolatopsis sp. NPDC059021 | reverse complement strand
GTCCCGAACGGAGCGTTCGCGACAAAGCGTGGCGCCGGCCCCGCCGTGCCGGTGGAGCCAGGCTCGACGTCGTGAATGCGTCATTCGGGACGTCGAGCGTCGTGAACGGCGCATTCGGGACATGCCGGCACTCGGCCGGCCCCACATAACCCCAGCTCACGGCCCATTTCCGGCCGGAAGAGAAGCAAGGGACCTTTGCTATTGTTGTTGAGCGGAACTAACGAGCGGTAGCAAAGGTCCCCCGCTCCCGCCAGTACCCTTCTCGACCCGGGGAATCACGCTCATGATTTCCTGATGAGGTGACCAGGACCGTATCCTCCGCCACAGACGGCGAAGTTCCGGCGAAGGCTTCCCAGCCTCGTCTGGCCCTGCGAATCTCACTCGCGCGCCTGTCCGTCCGCCCGCGGTCGATCCTGATCCTGGCGGTGGTGCCGCTGGCGGCCATGGCGTACGCCATCTGGGGGGCCACGCACGACTGGCATCTCGGCGTCGACAGCGCCGTCTACCGTGCCGGTGCGCTCACCCTGCTGCACGGGGATTCGCTCTACGACGCCAACACGCTCCTCCCGGAGCCGTCGTGGGCGCTGCTGCCGTTCACCTACCCACCGGCGGCGGCGGCGCTGTTCGTCCCGCTCGCGTGGTTCCCGGTGCAGATCTCCTGGGGCCTGCTCACCGTCGTCACGCTGCTGTGTCTCGCGCTGTGTGTGCGGATCGCGATCGGCGCCCTGCCGCGTCCCGCCGAGGACGGCCCGCGCTGGTGGGCCTCGCCCGCCCGCTCGACGATCGTGTTCTCCCTGGTCTTCCTCGGCCTCGAGCCGGTGTGGCGGACGATCTTCCTCGGCCAGATCAACATCGTCCTGATGGCGCTGGTCATGCTGGACGTGCTGGTCATCGGCGCGCGCGGCAGCCGCTGGGGCGGGGTGCTGGTCGGCGTCGCGGCCGCGATCAAGCTGACGCCGATCGTGTTCGTCGGGCACCTGTTCATCACCGGCCGCCGCAAGGACGCCATCCGGGGCTTCGTGACGTTCGTGCTCCTGCAGGGCGCGATGTTCCTGATCAATCCGCACGACGCGGCCAAGTACTGGACGCAGACGCTGCCCGACACCGGCCGCATCGGCCCGGTGCACTGGGCGGGCAACCAGTCCCTGAACGCGTTGATGAACCGCGCCACCGACCTCGCGCCCTGGGCGTCGAAAGTCGCGCTGGCCATCGGGTTCCTGCTGCTGATCCCGGCGCTGTGGCTGGTCATCCGCTTCCACCGCAGGGGCCAGGCGCTCGCCTCGCTGCTGGTCACCGCGTTCTGGATCCTGCTGATCTCGCCGATCTCGTGGACCCACCACTGGGTCTGGGTGGCGCCGCTGACCGTGCTGCTGGTCTCCCGCCTGCCGAAGACCACCCCGGCGACGGCGTGGAAACGCTGGCTGGGCACGTTCCTGGCGATCTTCGTGTTCGTCAGCTGCGTGCTGCTGATCCTGCCGAACGGCCGGAACGTCGAACTGCACTGGACGGTGTGGCAGAACATCCTCGGCAGCGCGTACATCCTGATGCCGGTGGTGCTGGCCGCCGCGCTCGCGTTGCGCTGGGGCCTGCAGCGGCGGGCCCGCCGCAAAGCCGAACACGTCCATGCCGAAGCCACCCCGGACTGACGCACGCGCCGGCTGGGTCCTCGCCGGTGTCCTGGCCGCCGCCGTGCTCGCCCTCGGCGTCGTCGCGTGGCTGGCGCACTGGCAGCTGGGCGCGGACAGCGCCGTCTACCGGGCGGGCGCGATGGCCCTGCTCAAGGGCGAACCGCTCTACACGCGGGACGTCCTGACCACGCTGCCGGACTGGGTACGGCTGCCGTTCACCTACACCCCGGCGGCGGCACTGCTGTTCCTGCCGTTCGCGCTCGTGCCGTCCGGGCTGCTGTGGGGCGTCGTCGGTTTTTTGTCGGTGGTCTGTCTTACCGTCGTCATCGCGGTGGTTCTGTCGCCATCGGGGCGCTCACGCGTGGTGTGGGCGCTGCCGGTGGGAACGGCCTCCGTTCTGGTGCTGGAACCGGTGTGGAAGACGCTGTTCCTCGGCCAGATCAACTTGATACTGATGGCGCTCGTGGTGCTCGACGTGCTGGTCCTCTCGGCACGCGGGTCGCGGTGGGCGGGCGTGCTGATCGGCGTGGCGGCGGCGGTCAAGCTGACCCCGCTGATCTTCGTCCCGCACCTGTTCTTCACCGGCCGGTGGAAGGACGGGCTGCGCGCGGTGGGCACGTTCGTGGTGCTGGAGGCGGTGATGTTCGCCGTCATCCCGGTCGACGCCGCGCGCTTCTGGCGGGATTCGGCCACCGACCCGAGCCGGGTCGGTTCGGTGCACTGGATCTTCAACCAGTCGCTCAACGGCCTGGTCAGCCGGGCCTCGCAGCTGGCGCCGTGGTCGCTGTTCGTGGCCGTCGCGATCGCGGCCGTGCTCGCCGTGCCCGCGGTCTGGCTCGTCGTGCGGTTCCACCGGCGTGGCGAGGAGGCGGCGGCGCTGCTGGTCACGGCGTTCTACGGGCTGCTGTTCTCGCCCGTTTCCTGGTCACACCACTGGGTGTGGGCGGTCCCGCTGATCATGCTGCTGCTGGTCAAGGGCCGCCGGATCGCCGCGGGTGTGGTGTTCGTGCTGTTCGCCAGCCAGATCGTGATGCTGGTGCCCAACGGCGGCGACACCGAGTTCCGCTGGGGCCTCGGCATGGCCGTGCCGGGCAATCTGTACGTGCTGGCGGCCGCCGCCGGGATCCTCGGCCTCGCCGCTCGTGAGCTGCGGCTCACGCGCCGCAGGTCGGCGCGGGTCGCGCCCGCCTAGGTGGTTAGGCTGAGCGCGCTATGGACAAACGCACCGGTCTTCCCGTCGTCGGCATGGTGGGTGGCGGGCAGCTCGCCCGGATGACCCACCAGGCGGCGATCTCCCTCGGCCAGTCCCTGCGTGTGCTCGCCGCGGGCGAGAACGAGTCCGCCGGTCTCGTCGCGGGCGAGGTCGTGCAGGGGCACCACACCGACCTCGACGCGTTGCGCGCGTTCGCGAAGGAAGTCGACGTCGTCACGTTCGACCACGAGCACGTGCCCGGTGAGCACCTGCTGACGCTGGCGATGGAGGGCTTCGTCCTGCGGCCGGCGCCGGACGCGCTCGGCGTCGCGCAGAACAAGCTCGTGATGCGGGAACTGATGGCCGGTCTCGACGTCCCGGGCCCCGCCTTCGCCGAAGTGTCCACAGTGGACGACGTGGTGGCGTTCGGGAAGGCGCACGCGTGGCCGGTGGTGCTCAAGGCCGCGCGTGGCGGGTACGACGGCAAGGGCGTCTGGATGCTCGACACCGCGCAGCAGGCGCGCGAGGTCGTCCCGGAGCTGCTCGCGGCCGGGACACCGCTGCTGGTCGAGGAGAAGGTGACCATGCGGCGCGAGCTGTCCGCGCTGGTCGCGCGTTCGCCGTTCGGGCAGGGGGCCGCCTACCCGGTGGTGGAGACCGTGCAGTCCGCCGGGATCAACACCGAGGTGCTGGCCCCGGCGCCGGGGCTGAGCGCCGCGCGGGTCCAGGAGGCACAGGATCTCGCGCTGCGCATCGCCGCGACGCTGAAGGTCACCGGCCTGCTCGCCGTCGAACTGTTCGAGACCGACGACGGGCTGCTCGTCAACGAGCTCGCGATGCGCCCGCACAACTCCGGGCACTGGACGATGGACGGCGCGCGGACCTCGCAGTTCGAGCAGCACCTGCGGGCCGTGCTCGACTACCCGCTCGGCCGCACCGACCTGCTCGCCCCGGCGTGCGTGATGGCCAACGTGCTCGGTGCCGAGGTCGCGCCCGGGATGGGGCCGGACGAGCGGCTGCATCACCTGTTCGCGCGGTTCCCCGATGCCAAGGTGCACCTCTACGGCAAGGAGGAACGGCCGGGGCGCAAGCTCGGGCACGTGAACATGCTGGGCGAGGAGATGGAGGCGCTGCGCGACCAGGCACTGCTCGCCGCGCACTGGCTGTCGCACGCCGTCTGGCTCGACGGCCACGAGATCCACTGAGAGGGTTGGGATTATGGCGCCGCAGGTGGGCGTGATCATGGGCAGCGACTCGGACTGGCCGGTGCTGGAGGCCGCCGGGGCCGCGCTCGACGAGTTCGGCGTGGAGTACGAGGTCGGCGTCTACTCGGCACACCGCACGCCGCAGCGCATGCTGGACTACGCGACGTCGGCGGCGTCGCGCGGGCTGAAGGTGATCATCGCGGGTGCCGGCGGCGCCGCGCACCTGCCGGGCATGGTCGCCTCGGCCACCGTGCTGCCGGTGATCGGCGTCCCGGTGCCGCTGAAGTACCTGGACGGCATGGATTCCCTGCTCTCGATCGTGCAAATGCCCGCCGGTGTCCCGGTCGCGACGGTGTCGGTCGGCGGTGCGCGCAATGCCGGGCTGCTCGCGGTGCGCATCCTCGCCGCCACGGACGAGACGCTCCAGGCGAAGATGGCGAAGTTCCAGGCCGATCTCGAAAAACTGGTGCTGGACAAGGACGCCGCCCTGCGCGCCAAAGCCGGTCGCTGACCTGAGCGCGGGGCGTTCCTTTAGACCGGGACGATCTCGAGCAGCTCGTCGAGACCGGACAAATCCTTGGCGTTGCGGGTGTACAGCCGCGCGTCGTGGGCGTGCGCGGTCGCGGCGATGAGGAGATCCATGGTGCGGGCCCGGGGCTGGCGACCCGCCATCACGACAGCGGCCGCGATCTGGCCGTAGCTGACGGCGACCATGTCGTCGATCGGCAAGGCATGGAACTCCTGCTGCAGGACGCTCAACCGGTGAAGCCGTGCCGCCCGGCTGGCCGGATTACCGGCGACCAGGACGCCGAACTGCAACTCGGCGAACGTGGCCGCGCTGATGGCCAGCTGGCCCGGGAGCGGGGGCACGTCCGTGGCGATCACGACACTGGTGTCGAGGACGGCCTTCACGCCGTGGCCCACGGATCACGGAGCTCCTGGTCGATCTTGTCGCGGTCGCTCTCCCAGTCCGGGTCGGCGGGACCGCGGAACAGAGCGGACACCTCGGCGTAGGTCCGCCAAGTTCGCTGCTCGACAGGCACGAGCCGCACGCTGGGGCGCCCGGAGACGGTGATCAGTACTTCTTCACCGGCCTCCGCCTGGCGCACCAGCTCGGAAGCCTGCTGCCGAAGCTCGCGTAGTCCCACAACGCTCATAGGAACCAATGTAGCACAAGTGCTACCCAGGTTGCCGTGGTACGTCAGGAGAGCTGCTCGCGGAGTTCGCGTTTGAGGACCTTGCCCGCCGCGGACACCGGGATCTCGTCCACGAAGTACAGCTCCCGCAGCCGTTTGTAGGGCAGCACCTGGGCGTTCACCGCGTCGAGCAGCGTGTCGGCGTCGAGGCCGTCGCCGGGTTCCTTCACCACGAACGCCACCGGCAGCTCGCCGACGTCGTCCCGGGGCCGTCCCACGACGGCGGCCGTGACGACACCAGGATGCGCGGCGAGCAGTTCTTCGAGTTCGCGCGGGAAGACGTTGTATCCCTTGTACAGCAGCATGTCCTTCTTGCGATCCACAATGGACAGATAGCCGTCCTCGTCGAGCACGCCGATGTCGCCGGTGTGCAGCCAGCCGTCGACGAGCGCGGCCGCCGTCTCCGCCGGGCGGTGGCGATAGCCGGTCATCACCTGCGGGCCGCGGACGCAGACCTCGCCCTGTTCGCCCGCCGGGAGCGCATCTTCGCCCCCTTCCGCGGAGACGATCTTGATCTCGGTGTCGGGGGCGGGCAGTCCCACGGAGCCGACCTTGCGGGTGCCCGAGCGATATGCCGGGGAGGTCACCGCGACCATGGTGACCTCGGTCAGTCCGTAACCCTCGACGATGGCGGCGCCGGGGAAGCGGTCCTGCAGCGCGTTGATCATCTCGTGGCTCATCGGCGCCGCGCCGGAGCCGAGGGTGCGGATCGAGGACAGGTCCGCGGTCGCGAACTCCGGGCAGGCCAGCAGCCCGGCGTACAACGCGGGCGCTCCGCCGATCGAGGTGACCCGCAGGCGCTCGGCGTCGGCGATATACCTTGCCGGATCGAAGCGTTCGTGCAGGACGACCGTCGTCCCGACGAGGACGACGGCGTTGAGCGCGGCGATCGTCCCCATCGCGTGGAACCACGGGGTCACGTTCACGACGACCCCGGTGCCGTGGCGGGTCGGCCACTCGTCGGCGCTTCCCACCTGCTCGACGGTGACGTCGCCGTGCTCGTCGAGCAGCGGCCGTGCCCCGGTCTGCGAGCAGACGTACTGCAGGGTGTTCACCACGACATTGCGGTGCGGCAGCTGGACACCCTTCGACCGCCCGGTGGTGCCGCCGGTGTACGCGAGGTGGGCGAGATCGGTGCGGACGTCGATGTCCACTTCGGGCCGGGTGGACGGAAGCTCCGCGTGGAAGGCCTCGAACTCGGCTTCGTTGTCCCGAAGCGCCTCGGCGGGTGAGACGACGATGACGGAGCGGGCCGGGATGCGGTCGGCGACCGCGGCGAGCGTGCCCGAGAGCGGGCCGTAGGTGACGACCACCGCGGCCTCGCAGTCGGTGAGCTGGAAGGCCAGGTCGTCCGGCGGGAGCAGCGGGTTCGCCGGGCTGAACGTGGCGCCCGAGAGCAGGGTCCCGTAGTAGGCGACCGGATAGGCCAGGCAGTTCGGCAGGTGCAGCGCGACCGTGTCACCTTGGCCGATCCCGTGTGCGATCAGCGCGTTCGCGAACCGGCAGGCGGCTCGGTAGAGCTCGGTGAAACTCAGCTCGCGCTCGCCGTGCGCGAACGCGGTGCGTGCCCCGTAGCGGCGGGCGGCCGCGGCGAGGATCGACCCGACCGGGACGTCGGGATAGTCCAGCGAACGGGGGAGACCGGGCGGCGGCGCGGTGATCGGCATCACCCGACCATAGGAAGGATGCGGCCAAGCCCACAAGGACGCATCATGTGAACGAGCGCTAACATCGGTGAATCCATACGCTGCGGAAGAGGTGGCAGAAGTGTCTACGGTGTCCGACGGCCCCGGGCTGTACCAGCTCGCCGAGGAACACGAGGAGCTGCGGGCCGCCGTTCGCGCGCTCGCCGAGAAGGAGATCGCGCCGTACGCGGCCGAGGTCGACGAGCAGGAGCGTTATCCGATCGAGGCGTACAACGCGCTCGTCAAGTCGGGTTTCAACGCCGTGCACATCGGCGAGGCGTACGACGGCCAGGGCGCGGACGCGATCGGTGCCTGCATCGTCATCGAAGAGGTCGCGCGCGTCGACGCCTCGGCGTCGCTGATCCCGGCGGTGAACAAGCTCGGCACGCAGCCGATCATCCTGTCGGCGTCGGAGGAGCTGAAGAAGCTCGTCCTGCCCTCCATCGCCTCCGGCGAGGCGTCGGCGTCCTACGCGCTTTCGGAGCGCGAGGCCGGCTCGGACACCGCGTCGATGCGCACGCGCGCCCGGCTCGACGGTGATCACTGGGTGCTCAACGGTACGAAGTGCTGGATCACCAACGCGGGTGAATCCTCCTGGTACACCGTGATGGCGGTGACCGACCCGGAGGCGGAGAAGAAGGCCAACGGCATCTCGGCGTTCGTGGTCCACAAGGACGACCCTGGCTTCTCGGTGGGCCCCAAGGAGAAGAAGCTCGGCATCAAGGGCTCGCCGACTCGCGAGATCTACTTCGAGAACTGCACGATCCCGGAGAACCGGATCATCGGCGAGCCCGGTACCGGCCTGAAGACCGCGCTGCGCACGCTCGACCACACGCGCCCCACCATCGGCGCGCAGGCGCTCGGCATCGCCCAGGGCGCGCTCGACGCCGCGGTCGCCTACGTCAAGGACCGCAAGCAGTTCGGCAAGACGATCTCGGAGTTCCAGGGCGTCCAGTTCATGCTGGCCGACATGGGCACGAAGATCGAAGCGGCCCGGAACCTCGTCTACGCCTCGGCCGCGGCCTCGGAGCGCGGCGACAAGCGCGCCGGTTTCATCGCCTCCGCGGCCAAGAAGTACGCCTCGGACATCGCGATGGAGGTCACCACCGACGCCGTCCAGCTCTTCGGCGGCGCCGGCTACACGCGTGACTTCCCGGTCGAGCGCATGATGCGCGACGCGAAGATTACCCAGATCTATGAAGGCACCAACCAGATCCAGCAGCTCGTCATGGCCCGCGCCCTGCTCCGCGGCTGAGGTTCCGGCCTGAAAGACCACAACCGGCTGTGGGGGGGGGGGGCGGGGCGGTGGGGGAACACAGGGGGCGGTGGTGTGTGTTTTTTTATCTAGAGTGGGGGCGCTGAGGTTTTATTTGTGTGTGTG
>NZ_JBHYIQ010000169.1:0-5546 GCF_042739895.1 Amycolatopsis sp. NPDC059021 | reverse complement strand
CCCCTCAAACACCCCACCCCGTGTCTTCTTCTCGTCCCCCCCACCCCCCCCCCCCACAGCCGGTTGGTTTCTTACGAAATGGCCACGTCTGCCGAGGACGTGGAACTAGTTGCAGTTGCCGCAGCAGCCGCAGCCCTGACCCGTGCACTTCGAGCAGCACCCGTGCATGTTCGCTCCCTTCGCATGTACACCCCGCGCGTTCGACGCTAAGTGACATGGCGGGGTGCGCATAACCGCTAGGCGGGTGGGTGACGGGGTGAATCACCCCACGAGTTCGCCGGCCACATAGGAGCAGGAATCCGTCCCCCGCACGTACACCTGCCCCTCGGTTTCGTCGCCGATGCTGCACTCGGTGACCGGATGGCCGTCGAAGCCCGAGAGCGTCACGGTGATGGTCATGCCGAGCGGAATCTTGACCTTGAACGATTTCGCGCTGTGCGGGGTCAGTTCTTCGCGCCGGAGACCGCCGGGCGCCATCGGGTCGGTGAAGGTGATCTGCCGCGCTCCGAGCGCGCCGATGGTCACCGTGATCATCGGGATGGGTGGCGCCGGTACCCGTGCCGGGGTGGACACGACGGTCGCGGCCAGTGCGGCCAGCGGCAGGGCCATGAGTGCGGCCTGGAACAGGTTCATGCCCCAGCGGTCGAAATCGATCTCCCCGGTGTTACCGATCCGGCCAGAAGCAGGCGGACACGGGCCGCAGCTGATCTGCTCGCAGGGACCCGTTTCCGCCGTGGCTGTGGTCGGATTGGTAACGAACGGCACAGTACGGTGTCCGAATTGTCTTATGGGGCCCCGAAAGTCACGCGGTAGGCCGTTCGCTGGCGACGATGTGGTCCACGAAGCCGTATGCCAGCGCCTCTTCGGCGTCGAACCAGCGGTCCCGGTCGGCGTCCGCGGTGATGCGTTCCACCGTTTGGCCGGTCTGCTGTGCGGTGATCTCCGCGATGCGCTGCTTCATCTTCCCGAAGACCTCGGCCTGGATCGCGATGTCGGTGGCCGCCCCGCCGATGCCCGCCGACGGCTGGTGCATCACGATCCTGGTGTTGGGCAACAGGAATCGCTTGCCCGGCGTGCCGGAGGACAGCAGGAACTGGCCCATGGACGCGACGAAGCCGAGCCCCCAGGTCGACACGTCCGGCTGGATCAGCCGCATCGTGTCGTAGATGGCCATGCCCGCGGAAACCGAACCACCGGGCGAGTTGATGTAGAACCTGATGTCCTTCGACGGCGCGTCGGCGGCGAGCAGCAGGAGCTGTGCGACGATCCGGTTCGCCACCTCGTCGGTGACCTCCGAGCCGAGGAAGACGACGCGGTCGCGCAGCAACTGCTCGTAGACCGAGTCGTCCAGGGAAGGGCTCGCGGTGGAGGCGTGCAGCTCGGGTGCCAAGGTGGACGTCATCTGTTGCCTGCTCTCGATCGGTGAACGCCGGAGTGATCTCCTGTCTCCGAAGATAAGCAGCTTCGGCCGCCGAAGACGACCTCGTTCGCTGAGAGCGTTACATGGTAAGGATGTCGGATGGACTTCGACAGCGCGACCACCGAGATGATGGCGACGAACGAAGCGAACTGGGACGAGCGCACGCCGATTCACGTGGCGAGCCGGTTCTACGGCGTGGGCGAGTCCCGCGATCCCGATCAGTGGTTCCTGCCGTTCGAATGGGAGGACCTCGGGGAGCTGGCCGGCCGCGATCTCGTTCACCTGCAATGTCATCTCGGGACTGAGACGATCGCCTTCGCGCGAAAAGGAGCGCGGACGGCCGGACTCGATTTCTCCGGTGAGGCGGTGGAAGCGGCGAAGCGTATAGCGCGCGAGGCCGGGCTCGACGTCGAATACGTGCGCGCCAACGTTTATGACGCCGTCGATGCATTCGGCGGCAACCGGTTCGACATCGTCTACACCGGCAAAGGATCGGTGTTCTACCTGCCCGACTTGACGCGCTGGGCCTCGGTGGTGGCCGGGCTGTTGCGGCCGGGCGGCATGCTCTACGTCGTCGACTTCCATCCGGTGCTGAACGCGCTCGGCCCGGAGCCCGGTCCCGGCGAGGGACAGGAACTGTTGCTGCGTCACGATTATCTGGAGGGGAGGGGTGCGCTGGAGCGCGACGCGTCCCGTACGTACACCGATGGTCCCGCGCTCCAAGAGGCGACCACGATCTACGAATGGCGGCACGGGTTCGGCGAGCTGATCACGGCGCTCGTCGGTGCCGGGTTCGCGATCACCGGCCTGCGGGAGAGCGAGCTGCTGCCGTGGCCGCGCTGGGAGAACATGGTGCCCGCCGACGGCGGCTGGTGGCGGCTGCCGGATTCCGCGCCGCGCATCCCGCTGCTCTACGCCTTGAAGGCGGTCAAGGCGTAGAGCGTCCTCCGAGGCTGGCCAGGAAGTACTTTCGGGCTGGGATGAGAAGACTTTCTTCCCACCGAGACGCGGCTGTCCGGCGCGGTGTGGGAGAAACGTCCTCGTCGTCCAGCACGTCTTGGAGGAGAAATGAAGAAGACCCGAGTGGTCCAGTCCTTCGCGATCGCGGGCCTGGCCGCCCTCGGCCTCGTCGCCGCTTCCTCGGTCGCTTCGGCCGTGTCGGCGCACCAGGTGAACAGCCCGTCCGGTGTGGTGCACCTCGCCGGTGCGGGCGACCCCGGTATGGGCGAGGGCGGTAAGGGTGACCCCGGTATGGGCGAAGGCGGCAAGGGTTCCCCGGGTATGGGGTAGCGCGGTTCCGGCGGCCCGGTCACGAACCCCGGGTGATCCCCGGGGTGCGACCTCAGGGGCGGCACCGAGCCGGCCACCGCCTCGGCGGCGGCCGGCTCACCGCTCACTGCCTGCGCAGCGTTCTGAGGAGGTATTCCTTGCGGTCCAGGGGATTCGCGTCGGTCCGGGACCGGGACGGCGGCGGGCCGGGGTAGGGGCGGTACTCCTCGAACTCGCTGAGGAACACGCCTTCGCCCTGGGCGAGTCCGGGAAGCGCTTGCTCGAACTCGGCCACGCGGCTCGCCGGGATGCTGCCCCGCACGGTGCACGACGACGGCCCGACCTCCGGCTCACCAGGAACAGCCCCCAACTCGGCCAGTTTCAGCAGCGCTGCGCTGAAGCAGTGCGCCGGAATTTCCAGCTCGAACCGGTTGACCGGCTCGTACACCCGGGTTCCGGCCTGTTTCACCGCTTCCATCAGCACCAGCGGCGTCATCTTGCGGAAGTCTCCCGCGGCACTGACCGGGCTGAAGTACGCCGTGCGCGTCAGCGTGACCGCGCAGTCGATCACCTCCCAGCCGTACAGGCCCTGCTGGAGGGTCTGCGCGACCGTTTCCTCGATCGCCTTGTGGAATGCCAGCGGCAGGGAGCCGAGTTCGACCGAAAGCCCGAACGTCCCGCCGGAGCCGGGCGGGGCCGGTTCGACATGAATGCCGACCGTCGCCCAGAAGTACAACCGCTCGTCCGGGTCCATTTCCTGCACGGCGTCGCCATGGCCGACGAGCCGTTCGACGAAGAGTGTGCGGGTTTCGGCGAAGGACACCGCGACGCCGAATTCCTCGGCCAGTGTCGATTTGACGATTTCCTTCTGTACCTCGCCGTAGAGCCGGACCGAGATTTCACCGGTGTCCGGATGACGCCGGGTGCCGATGAACGGGTCCGCCTCGGCAAGCCGCTCCAACGCCGTGTAGAGCGCCGACGCTTGGTCGGGACGCTCGGGGATCACGACGGTTTCCAGGCTCGGCGGAGCGAAGAAACCCCGTGTCGGCAACGCGTCCGCGGTACCGAGCTGGTCGCCGATACGGACGTCGCGGAGACCGCGGATCCGTGCGATGTCCCCGGAAACCGCCGCGGCGGTTTCCTGGCCGATCACTCGCACCGCGGACACCCGGCCGCTCAGCTCGACAACGTTCCCACCGCTTTCCCTGCGGTAGAAGGAAATGTTCTGCCGTGCGGTGAGTGAGCCGGAACGCAGCCTGGCGTAGGCGATCTTTTCGCCGGCGCGTCCTCGCTCGATCTTGAACACCGTGGCACGTAGCGTTCCCTCGCCGGTGCCTTCGGTGGCGGGGAACAGCTCGCGGACAGCGGTGACCAGGTCGGCGACGCCGGTGCCGGTGATCGCCGATCCGAAGAGGACGGGATACACGTCGCCGCGGCTCACCTGACGAGCCAGCTCGGTGTGGAAATCCGCTTCACTGAGCCGAACCTCGTCATCCACAAAGGACTCAAGGAACGCGTCGTCGCCCTCGGCGAGCACCTCGCCGAGTTCTTCGGCGAACGCCGGGTCCTCGAGGGTACGCGGTGCGCTGACGGCGCCGGGCGTGCCGATGCCGGTGACCGTGCTCAACGCGATGGCGCGCGGCGAGAGCTTTTCCCGGATGGCACGCAGCAACTCGACGTCGTTCGCGCCCATCCGGTCGATCTTGTTGACGAAGATCAGCACGGGGATGCCGAGCCGGGTGAGGGTACGCATCAGTACCCGGGTCTGCGCCTGGACGCCTTCGACGGCCGAGACGACCAGGACGGCCCCGTCGAGCACGCGCAGGGCGCGTTCGACCTCGGCGATGAAATCCGCGTGGCCGGGGGTGTCGACGATCGTGACGCGGCGGTCACCCGCGGTAAACGCGACGACCGCGGATTTGATGGTGATCCCGCGACGGCGTTCGAGAGCGAGCGAGTCGGTCTGGGTGTCGCCGCCGTCGACGCTGCCGAGGTGGCTGATCACGCCCGCCTCGAAGAGCAGGCGCTCGGTCAGGCTGGTCTTACCGGCGTCGACATGCGCGAGAATTCCGATGTTCAGGGTTTTCATGACGGTGCGAGGTCCTCGAAGATGCGGTGAACAGGCCGGGTCCGGGGTGAACGACGGTCTGTCGGCGCATCGGGGCTTCTCCTCGCATCGGGAACGGGTTTCCGGATACCACGGTAGCGGCAAGCGCTTGCGGAGGACAGCGAGTTACCTGACGGTTCCTGTCGGTTTCCTGTCGATGACTCGCTGAAGTCCCGTCCGGGGCGCTCGCTCGCCTACCGTGGGCCGGGTCAGTTGAACTTTCACCGAATCGTGGAGCTGGAGTACCGCATGTTCGCACGCGTCAAGGACGTCACCCTGCTGCTGGGCAGGATCGGGGTTGCGGTGGTCTTCCTCGCCCATGGCCTGCAGAAATGGGACAACGGCATCACCGGGACGGCGGGCTTCATGGAGAAGGTCGGCATGCCGCTGCCGACGGTCGCGGCCGTTTTCGCGATCACGGTCGAGATCCTCGGGTCGATCGCGTTCATCGTCGGGTTCCTGACGCCGCTCGTCGGACTCGGCTACGTCGTCGTGTCGATCGGCGCACTACTCTCGGTGCACATCGACAACGGCCTCACCGGCCAGGGCGGCTACGAACTCGTGCTGGTCCTCGCCGTCGCCGGGCTCGCGCTCGGCTTCAATCCCGGCCGCATCTCGCTGGACCACGCACTTTTCTGGCGTAAGCGGGAGCAGCGCCAGTCCTCCTCGAACGACGCGCTCCTCACCGCCTGACCCGGCGCGGGTAATGGTCCGTGGGGGCCTCCTTGAGGGACTCAGAGTCCCTCAAGG
>NZ_JBHYIQ010000168.1:0-14045 GCF_042739895.1 Amycolatopsis sp. NPDC059021 | reverse complement strand
GGACCCAGAGTCCCTCAAGGAGGCCCCCACGGACCTTCGAAGCAGCCGGGCTCAGCCGTATTGGGTGGAGCAGACCGAGGAGCCTTCGAGGAAGCCCTTCCGCAGTGATTCGACGCGGTCGAAACCGCTGGCGGGCCGCTTGCCGTTGACGTCGGCGGAGATGAGGCTCTCCGGCATCAGCAGGTCCGCGATCGCCTCGTCGAGGTCACCGGCGGACAGCCGCAGGTTCGACCCCGGCTTGTTCGTGAACGCCGCCCACGCGCCGACGAGGCACGACGTCCGCAGGCCCGCGTTCGGGTTGTCCAGCGAGGCGCCGACGCCCTTCTGGATGCCCAGCGCGTAGCGGGACGCGACCTCGGCGAACGCCGCGAAGTCGCCCATCCCGCCCCGGGTCTGGCCCTTCTGCTCGGCCTTGCGGTCCACCGGCTGCGCGATCTGGTTCAGCTTGGCCAGATCGATGCTGACCGTGTTGTTGTCCGGGCAGTACGACGCGGGCGGGGTGCTCTTGCCACCCGAGCAACTGCCGCCCTGATCGACGATCTCCGGCGCGGCGACCCCGGCACCCTTGAACGCCTCGTCGAGGCTCTTCTTGAGCGTTGCGACCATCTGGGTGTTGACCTTCTCGTCGCCCTTGCCCTTGTCGCCCTTGTCGAAGGGACGTTCGGTGAGACGGGCCTTGACGTTCTCGGCGTTCATCGCCGCGCATTCCTTGGGGCCCTTGGCGAACCCGGTCTGGAAGGCGAAGGTGCGGTCGAAGGCGGTGCCGTGTGCCTGCTGGTCGGTGCCGCTGGTGCCCGCCGAGTCGCGGATGAAGAACATCGCGGCCATCACCTGGTTGAGGCCCTCGGCGGTGGACACCTGGTAGAACTTGCTCTTGTCCTCGGCGACCCACCGGAAGTAGCCGCCCGCGAAGCAGTCGGCCTGCTGTTCCTTCACCACGGTCGGGGTGGCCTTGGTGACGCCGGCCTTCTCGCCGAGCCGGTACTGGATGGCGTGGCCGAACTCGTGCGCGAGCACGGTCACCACCGACATCGGGCCGAACCGTTCCCGCAGCGAGGGCAGCAGCACGCCGCGGTCCCACGCCACCGAGTCGTCCGGCGGGCAGTAGAAGGCGTTGACGAGCCCCTTGACGCTGCCGCACTCGGTCTTCTGGGTGTCGCGCTTCGCGTCGTAGGACAGCAGCGACTTCACCGGCTTGAACGGCTGGCCGCCGAAGTTCGCCGGGAGCTGATCGGTCCAGTACGCCTGCACGTCGGCGATCGCGGCCGTGGCGAGCTTGTCGTCCTCGCCGCCGTCGGCGTTCTTGACGTCCAGATCCGGCGTCGGCGCGCCGGACTTCAAGCCGCTCTCGAAATGCGTCACCGGCAGACCGGCGACGCTGCCCGCGCCCGTGTCCGCCGACGAGCTCGAAGAGCCGCTGCCACCGCACGCGCTCAAGCCCAGGACGGCGACCGTGACGACGGCGATCAGAGCCGGGCGGCGAAAGCCCCGCCCTCCCCCTTGGATCATGTTCACTCGCTTCACCTCGATTACACGGGCAGGCAGGACCCTACCCAGTGATTACCGGCGTCGTGCCGTTATCCCCGAACTGTGTACGAGGGAGCCGCTCCCGATATGGTCGATGACCATGCGTGCAGTCCGCCGGTTCACCGTTCGCGCGAGCCTGCCGGAGCCATTGACCGGCCTCGGCTCACTCGCCACCAACCTGCGCTGGACCTGGCATCCGCCGACCCGCGATCTGTTCGCGTCGATGGACGCCGAGCTGTTCAACGCCGTCCGGGATCCGCTGCGGATGCTCACCGCGCTGCCACCGCGCCGGCTGGAGGAACTGGCAGGCGACGAGGAGTTCCTCGCCCGCGCACGGGATTCCGTCGCCGATCTCGAGCGCTACCTCACCGAGCCGCGCTGGTACCAGCGGCGCGAGGACGCCGACCTGCCGCAGGCGGTGGCCTACTTCTCCATGGAGTTCGGGGTCACCGAGGCGCTGCCGAACTACTCCGGCGGGCTCGGCGTGCTCGCCGGGGATCACCTCAAGGCCGCGTCCGATCTGGGCGTGCCGGTGATCGGTGTCGGACTGCTCTACCGCGCCGGGTACTTCCGTCAGTCGCTGTCGCTGGACGGCTGGCAGGTCGAGCACTACCCGGTGATCGACCCGAACGCGTTCCCGCTGGAACTGCTGACCGAGGACGGGAAACCGGTGCTCGTCGGCGTCGCGATGCCGGGCGGGCGGGAGCTGCGCGCACAGATCTGGAAGGCCAGGGTCGGTCGCGTCCCGCTGCTGCTGCTCGACACCGACACCGACGCGAACGACGACGACCTGCGCGCGGTCACCGACCGGCTCTACGGCGGCGACGCCGACCACCGCATCCGGCAGGAGATCCTCGCCGGGATCGGCGGGTTCCGCGCGGTGCGGAAGTACTGCGAGCTCACCGGGCATCCGCAGCCGAAGGTCTTTCACACGAACGAGGGACACGCGGGATTCCTCGGGCTGGAACGCGCGCGGGAGATCATCCAGGCCGACGGGCTCGCGTTCGAGGAAGCGTTGCCCGCGGTCCGCGCGGGCACCCTGTTCACCACGCACACCCCGGTCAGCGCGGGCATCGACCGCTTCCCGGTGGACGTCGTCCAGCGGTATTTCACCGACGGCAGGCTGGTGCCCGACGTCGACCTGCGCCGCGTGCTGGCACTCGGCGCCGAGGACAACCCCGGCCTGTTCAACATGGCGCACATGGGCCTGCGGCTGGCGCAGCGCGCGAACGGCGTGTCCCAGCTGCACGGGCGCGTCACCCGGCGCATGTTCTCCCGGTTGTGGCCGGGATTCGACGACGCCGAGGTGCCGATCTCCTCGGTGACCAACGGCGTCCACGGGCCGACGTGGGTCGCCCGCGAGCTGAGCGCGCTCCTCGGCCGCGACCACGAGGAGTGGGGCCTCGACGGCAACGGCGGGAAACCGCTCCGTGAAGGCGTTTCCGACGCCCAGCTCTGGGAGCTGCGGCGGGAACTGCGGGAGAAGCTCGTCTTCGAGGTCCGGCGTCGGGTACGCGCGGCGTGGCTCCAGCGCGGCGCCTCGCCGCTCGAACTCGGCTGGGTCGACTCGGTCTTCGACCCGGACGTGCTGACCGTCGGTTTCGCACGGCGTGTCCCGACGTACAAACGCCTGACGCTGATGCTGCGCGACCCGGACCGGCTGCGCGCGCTGCTGCTCGACGAGCGGCGTCCGATCCAGCTCGTCGTCGCCGGGAAGTCGCATCCGGCCGACGAGGGCGGCAAGCAGCTCATCCAGCAGATCGTCCGGTTCGTCGACGATGCGGGCGTGCGGCACCGGATCGTCTTCCTGCCCGACTACGACATGTCGATGGCGCGCTACCTCTACCGCGGCTGCGACGTCTGGCTCAACAACCCGGTGCGGCCGCTGGAAGCGTGCGGGACCTCGGGGATGAAGTCGGCGCTCAACGGCGGGCTCAATCTGTCCATTCGCGACGGTTGGTGGGAGGAGTGCTACGACGGCAGCAACGGCTGGGCCATCCCGAACGCGGACGGCGTGACCGATCCGCTGCGCCGCGACGATCTGGAGGCCGCGGCGCTGTACGACCTGCTCGGCCAGCAGATCGCGCCGCTGTTCTACGACCGTGACGGCGAGGGCGTCCCCAAGGGCTGGCTGTCCATGGTGTGGCACACGCTGGAGACGCTCGGGCCGCGGGTGCAGGCCGCGCGGATGGTGCGCGAGTACGTCGAATCCGGTTATCTGCCCGCCGCCCGCATGGTCGCCGCCGCGACCGGGGACGGCTATCGCGGCGCCCTGTCGCTCGCCGACTACCGCACGAAACTCGAGGTCGCCTGGCCGCGGGTGCGGATCTTCGACTCCGAACTGCTGGTCGAGGACCGGCAGCCGCTGGTCGTCGGCACCGAGGTGACCGTGCGGGCGCGGATCGACCTCGCCGGGCTCGATCCGTCCGAAGTGGACATCCAGGCCGTCGTCGGGCGCGTCGGCGAGGACGACGAGCTGAGCGACACCGTCACGGTCCCGATGACCGGCGACGGAATCGGCGCGTTCGCCGCGCGGCTGCGGCTGCCGCGGCCGGGTTCAGTGGGCTACACCGTGCGCGTGCTGCCGAAACACCCGCTGCTGGCGACGTCCGCGGAGTTGTCGAAGGTGGTCCTGGCCTAGCTCGATCGGGACGGTGCGCGGCGAATCACGGCGCGACGTTCCCGCCGGGATGCGGCGGGCCCACCAGCGTGACGTCGCGGGGCTGGTAACCGTCGAAGTACGGCATCGGCAGGTGGGTGAGCACCAGCAGGATCGCGGCCAGCGCACCGAACCGGGGCAGGTCGAGTTCGCGCCCGCCCTGCCGGAACCACAGCACGAGCACGAAATTGGTGATGAGCAGGAAGCCCCAGCGGGCCTCGTCCCAGCCGCCGAAGGCAAGCAGCACTGGCGCCACCATCGCGGCGAGCGGCAGCAGGGTCGCCGCCGAAGGCCGGTGCAGCATCAGGAAACCGGCCACCACCACCAGCAGGATCGGCAGCAGGTAGAGCAGGACGTCGGTGATCGAGTAGAGCTGCCAGCTCTGCGCCTGGGTGCGGTCGAACAGCCCGAGCGCGTCCGCTCGGTACGGGAATCCCGCTTCCGCCAGCACCCGCTGGAACCGATGCGTCGCACCCACCCCGGCAGGCGGCACCGTCAGGACCACCAGTCCGGCGGCCGCGGCCGGCGCGAGCACCGCGCAGGCCTTCCGGAACGGGAGCTTCCGCAGGAGCACCAACCCGAAAACCGGAACCACCGTGAGCAACGCGATTTCGTGCGTCAGCACGGACGCCACCATGAGCGCACCGGCGACTACCGGCCGATCGCGGCGCAGTGCCCACAAGGCGGCGAACAGCACCAGGTACAGCACCTGGTCGAGATAGCCGATCTCGTGGAAAAGGTAACCGCCGGTCGGCAGCAGCAACCAGCCGATGACGAGGAAGCGTCTGCTCTCCGAGGGAGCCTGGAAGAACGCGACGACCAGCACCGTCAGCAGCAGCCCAAGGACGGCGAAGGCGGCGACGGCGTACACCGCGTAGTGGTACCCGAACAATGCCGCGAACGGACGCAACACCGTGCCGACGAGGAATCGGCGGTGAAAACCGTCGGTCAGCGAAACGGATTCGAGCGTGACGGCCCAGTCCGACGGCGACCGGAATCCGGTGTAGGCCGCGAGCGGCAGCACGGCCAGGAACACCGCCGTGGCCGGTGAGAACAGGCTCTGCCAGCGGATTCTTGCTCGTGACGGGGGTACTTCGAGCGGTAAAAGGGCGCGCGAGGGCCCGGCGGGAATGGTGTCCATAAAGCCAGAATCCTTTTCTGGAGAGAAAAATACCGAGAAGAATCAGCGATTCACGACGGTCCGGCGGTAGTCACGGATTCCGGCGACGGTCAGTGCCACGACGATCACCCCGGCACAGCAGACCTGCGCGATCACCATCGCGCCGAACGGGATGACCCCGTTTTTCAGCACCAGGTTCTGGACCATCACCAGGGCGATGCACAGGGCCAGTGCCAGCGTCCACCCCGGGCGTTGTCCGGTGCGGCGCCGGAGCAGCAGGTAGCAGGCTCCGGCGATCGCGCACAGCCAGACGAGCGGGGACAATCCGTCGATCCGGCTCAGATCGCCCGGGAGACCGAACCTGAGCGCGAGGGCGGGGGCGAGAACCAGGCCGCCACCGACGGCCCACCACCACGGCCGCGCCGGTGGCAGCGGGGCGTCGGCGTGGAAGGCCACCAGCACCAGCATCAGCGGAAGCCACTGTGGAGCGAAGTACGCGATCAGCTCGGGTCCGAGATCGGACGAATGCTCGACCAGGAACCAGATCGCGCCCGCCGCCAGGATCGCCCCGGCGGCGATCCGTGCCATGCGGCGCCATCCGTCCACCAGGAGCGCGAGCGGGATCAGCGCGACCGCCAGCAGGATGAGGTCCTTGCGCAGATCGGACGTCAGCGCCACGCGGAAGGCCCCGGGGTAGTCGTCGGAGAAGCTGAGCAGCGACCAGAGTGTGTCGCCGGCGCGACTGGCGGATTTGAGCACGCCCCAGAGCAGGCCGAGGAGCGCGACCTGCCGCACCAGATCGCCGAGAGCGACCGTGCGCGCGGGTGCCGCCCTGGCAGCCAAGCGTGTCCGCACACCTAGTGCCAACAGGGCCCACAGTTCGCTCCACAGCGCCGCGCGGGCCCGCTCGCCGTGCAGGTCGAGCAGGGTGCCGACCATCTCGTCGCCGCGTTCGGCGCGGTACCACGCCGGGAGCACCCGCACCAGCGTGCGGTACTGCGTCTCGGCGCTGATCATGCCCGCACTTCCGCTGTCCGGGGCCATTGGCCGCGGGCCCGCAGCACCGTGCTGGCGGCGTCGACGTTCGCGGCCAGCCGCCGGGTCTGCTCGGCCAGTGCCGTGCTGCCCGCCCCGGTCAGCCGGTAGTAGCGCCGGAGCCTGCCCTGGTGGATCTCCTCCCGGTCTGGCTCGGCCCAGCCGTCGCTGACCAGGCGATCCAGCACGCCGTAGAGGGTGCCGACCCGCAGGCGCACCCGCCCCTCGGACAGCTCCTGGACCCGCTGGACGACCCCATAACCGTGCCGGGGCTCGTCCGCCAGCGCGATCAGCACCAGGAAGGTCTGCTCGGACATGCTTCGCTCCGCCATGGGTCCACATATATCAGAAGACGATATATAGCGGCGTACGTTGCTTCGCTCGCGGAAGTTTCTCGAAGCCGTGGCCTAGGTTGATGGCATGCGTTTCGGTCTCTTCGTACCGCAGGCTGACGGGCTCTCTGTGTATACCGTCGGACACACCAGGTGACCAGCGGCGACGACCTCGTCGCGGCGTTGCGCGCGGAGGGGAACCTGCCGTCGGACTGGGCCGAGGCGTTCGCGGCGGTGGACCGGGCGGCGTTCGTTCCTGCCCACGCGTGGTTCGACGACGAGGACGGCCGTCCGCGGCCGATCGACCGCGGCGGTGATCCAGGCCGATGGTACGACGCGGTCTACTCCGACGAGCCGATCGTGACCCAGCTCGACGGGGGCCGGGTCCGCTGGCCGGAGAGCAGCCCGTTGGTGACCAGTTCGGCGTCCCAGCCCAGCATCGTGCTTGCCATGCTCGACGCCCTGGGCCTGCGCGACGGGCATCGGGTCCTGGAGATCGGCACCGGCACTGGTTACAACACGGCGCTGCTGTGCGAACGCCTTGGCGACGACCACGTCACCAGCGTCGAGGTCGACCCCGCGCTGACCGAGCAGGCCCGTGCAACGCTGCGTGCCGCGGGCTACAAGCCCACGGTCGTCTGTGGCGACGGCGTCGCCGGGCGGCGGGCGAGCAGGCCCTACGACCGCTTGCTGTGCACCGCCGCCGTGATCGCCGGACGGTTGCCCTACGCCTGGGTCGAGCAAATCCGCCCCGGCGGGCGGATTCTCACCCCGTGGGGCACCGCCTATCGCAACGGTGTCCTGGTCCGGCTCACGGTCGACCGGGACGGAACGGCGTCCGGCCCGGTCCTCGGCGAGGCGGCGTTCATGCGGCTTCGTAGTCATGACACGCCGTTCGGGCACGCGGCACGGCTCGGGGACCTTGTCGACACCAGCACCATCGCCGTCGACACGATCACCACCGTGCCGCCCGCCGAGGTCGCCACCGGGCCCGGCGCCTTCACCGTCGGCTTGCATCTGCCTGATGTGCAGAGTGGTGTCTTCTACGACGACCCCGCTCACTACGAGGTCCTGCTCTATCACGTGCCCACCGACTCGGTCGCTTCGGCGACGGTTTCACCGGAGAGCGCGAGTGCTGGCCGCTACCCGGTCCGCCAGCACGGCCCCCGTCGGCTGTGGGATGAAGCCGAGGCCGCGCACACCTGGTGGGCGGCTCATGGTTTTCCGGCACCGACTCGCTATGGCCTCACGATTTCCCCTGAGCGGCAGCACGTCTGGCTCGACGCCCCGGCCAATCCGGTTCGCAGCTGGAACAGCCGATAACCGCTAAGCCGCTTAGCTCCGGCGCAGGGACGCGAGGTAGTCGCGCAGGGTTCGGTGCGTGCGCTCGGAACTCCAGATCTCCTGCACCGTGGACTCGTCCGTCGGCTCGCCGGTGGCGATACGTTCGCGGGCCGGGCGGTGGAGCTGGTGTTTGGCAAGGGCGTACACGTCCGGCGGAGCGGCGCAGAGTGCTTCCGCTCGCGCCAGCGCCGTCGTCATGAGCTGCTCGGGCTCGACGACCTCGTGTACGAGACCGATCGACGCGGCTTGCCCGGGAGCCAGCCTGCCGGCGCCGAGCACCATCGTGTCCAGCGCCGGGCCGACCGCGTGCCGCATGATCTCCAGCGGCACCGAGGGAAAGGGCACGCCAGCGGCGACTTCGGTGAGCCCGATGGTGCCACCCGACATGAGCCGGACGTCACAGGCCGCGGCCAGCACGCAGCCGCCGGCCAGCGCGTGCCCGTTCACCGCGGCGACAGCCGGTTTCGGATGCTCGAACAGGGTGAGCATCGCCAGGCTCAGTGCCGGCAGGAACCTCTCGACGTACCGCGGGCCGCCCTCGACGATCCGCTTCAGATCCACCCCCGCCGAGAAGGACCGCCCGCTGCCGGTCAGTACCACGGCACGCGCGCCGGCGACCGCGGTCAGGGTGTCCGGAACCGCGGTGAGCAACTCCAGGTCCAGCGCGTTCACCGGACCGTGGCGCAGCGTCAGCACGGCGATGCCGTCGTGGTCCTCGATGTCGATCATCCGGCGATGATGACACGCCCGCGGGACTCGTGGCCTAGGTTGAGGGCATGCGTTTCGGACTCTTCGTACCGCAGGGCTGGCGGCTCGACCTCGCCGGCATCGACACCGCGGACCACTGGACCACCATGCTTGGCCTCGCCCACTACGCCGAGGCGGGCCCCTTCGAATCGATCTGGGTCTACGACCACTTCCACACCGTCCCGGTGCCCACCGAGGAGGCCACGCACGAGGCGTGGTCGCTGATCTCGGCGTTCGCCGCGGCGACGTCGACGATCCGGCTCGGCCAGATGTGCACCTGCATGGGGTACCGCAACCCGGCGTACCTGGCGAAGATCGCGGCCACCGCCGACATCATCTCCGGCGGCCGCGTCGAGATGGGTATCGGCGCCGGGTGGTACGAGCACGAATGGCGGGCCTACGGCTACGGCTTCCCCAGCGCGGGCGACCGGCTCGGCATGCTCGACGAGGGCGTGCGGATCATGCGCGACCTCTGGACGACCGGAACGTCCACTCTGGACGGTAAGCACTACCGCACCGACGGCGCGCTGCTGCGCCCGCTGCCGCCGCAGGAGGGCGGGCTGCCGCTGTGGATCGCGGGCGGCGGTGAGAAGAAGACGCTGCGGATCGCCGCCCAGTACGCGAAGTACACCAACTTCAGCAACGCGCCCGAGGACTTCCGGCGCAAGTCGGACATCCTGGCCGCACACTGCGCCGACCTCGGCACCGACTTCGGCGCGATCACCCGCTCGGCCAACTACAACGTGGTCATCGGCGAGACCGAAAAGGACGTTCAGGACCGGCTCGCCTGGATCCGGTCCCACTACGAGCCGCTGATCCCGGCCGAGGCGCTCGAGGGCGCGTTCGGCAACTTCTCGAACAGCCCGACGGTCGGCACGCCGGAGCAGATCGCCGAGCGGCTGTCGGAGATGCAGGGCCTCGGCATGACCTACGCGATCCTGAACTTCGCGGAAGCCGCCTACGACAGGTCGGGCATCGACCTGTTCACCAGCAAGGTCGTCCCCGCGCTCGCCGGATGAGGACGGACGGTCCTGCCCGGCCTGGGCAGGGCAGGGCCGTCGGCCCTTGTCGCGGGTGCAGGACGACCTTGATGGCGCCGGAGGCCCGGTCGCCCGCCACCCGGAACGCCTCGGCGGCGTCGTCCAGCGGAACGGTGGGTGATCACCGTCCGGGCGATCTCGGGGTCGGCGGCCAGCAGTGCCGCGGCCTGTTCGGTGTCGCGGTCGTCGGTGGCGACGAGGAGTTCGAAGTCGGGCTCACCACGTTGCTCACCGGGTTCCGCGCGCTGATGAGGTCTTCCCGGTAGGTGCGGCAGCGGCGCCCGTCGCGAACGCTCCGTTCAGGACGTTGATCGTCCCGAGCGGAGCGTTCGCGACATCGGGCCGCGGTCAGCTCGTACCGGGGCCCGGATACTTGCCGGTGACGCGTGGCGGTAAGATCTGAAACCGCTGGTAGCGCGAACGGTAGCGGAAACGAAAAACGATCGGTAGCGCACAGATCGCCGGGGTGGGAATTGCCGCCGAGTACGTATGTACGGATTGTTTTGGCGAGATTTCGTGGTGATAGATTGCCGCGATCCGGGCGGATAACGTGAAACACCCGCCGCAAGAGCTAATTCGTAGTTGATCCTGTCTGCGGTTACGATTTTCGTAGTTTTCACTCGAAAGAAATTCGGGTTGCGGACTGTGATCAGCGTGCGGGAATCTGGTGGATCGCGCCTCGCCCGCCACTCCGCGAATTCCCGCGCCCGGTGTCGCTCACACGCGTGGAGCAACGCGGGAACTGTTCCCACCGGTTGTGATCCTGGTAATGTCAATACTCCTGATCGGCCACGTGGGAGGCGATAATGGGCGAGAAGGTCTGGAAACCCGATCCTTCGGCGACATTGGTCAGGCGTCTCGGCGTCTCGCCTCGTGAACCGGGCAGCGGTGGCAGCGGAGGCACGACGGCGACCACGGGTTCGAAGGGTGGGTGCCCGGACATCTGGGCGCTCTCGAACGGCGACGTCGCGGTGATCGGCAGGGATCTCACCGATCACTATCGGTCCAGTCTTCCCGCGGACGTGAGCGTCGGCCGTGACGAACGTCTGGTGATCCTGCCGGGGGCCATGGTCAGCGCGGCGAAATGGGACATCCCCGATGCATGAACTCCTGCGCGGATCGACCGGTGAACTGCTGGAGAACGACGCCTACTGGGCCGGGTTCGAGCGGGACTACTGGCAGCACGGGGACCCGGGATTCTGGAAACTGGAACGGCGGCAGGTGTTCCAGGACCCGGACATGCCGAGCTGGCAGGCGTTCGCCAGAGGCGACTGGGACGAGGCGATCCGGCTGGGCGAAGCGCTCCGCCCGGACATCGAGGACGAATATCGCAAGGACGCCGAAGCGGGTATCCGGTCCTGGTGGGTCAAGGTGGTGGAGAAACCCGTCACTCCCTATGTCCAATGGGCTTTCCACGTGCTGCGGATCAGGGCACAGTCCGGGGAACGGATGCGCGTGGTCGGTGCGGATCAGGTGAAACGGTTCGAAGAACACCAGCCGTTGCCCGAGATGATCACGCTCGGTTCGGAGGTCATGTACGACCTCGTGTACGACGACGCGGGCCGTCAGCAGGGCGGGATCCGTATCGCCGACCGCGAGGTGGTCGCTCGCTGCCAGCGTTTCATCGCGGACCTCTACGCGGCAGGTGAAGACGCCGAGAGTTTCTTCCAGCGCGAAATAGCGGGCCTTGCCCCGCCGTTGATCGGGATCGCGGGGGATTAGCCGGGTTCATGCGCACCGAAGACCCGGGTGATCGGCGCGAGGAATCCGCGCGGGGCAATCGGTCCGAGGTTTCCGGGGCCGACGCCGATATCGTGCAGGCGGGTGCCGTCCATGGCGGTGTCCACTTCCACGGCCCGAACAATCCACCGCGACAGATACCGCGCCAGCTTCCCGGTGACGTGGGTGGTTTCGTCAACCGGTCCGGCGAACTGGCCCGCCTCGGCGAGGCGCTGGCCGCGCGCGACGAACGCTCGGCTGTCGGCGTCTACATCATCACCGGCACGGCGGGCGTCGGCAAAACCTCGCTGGCGTTGCACTGGGCACACAGTGCGCGGCATCGCTTTCCCGACGGCCAGTTGTACGTGAATCTGCGGGGTTACGATCCCGGTCCGCCGGTGTCGCCGGAACAGGCTCTGGATCGTTTTCTGCGTGCTTTGGGCGTGTCGCCGGAAGCCATTCCCGCCGAACGGGAGGACAAGGCGGCGCTGTATCGCTCCACGGTCGCGGAACGACGGGTGCTGATCGTCCTGGACAACGCCGCCACCGTCGGGCAGATCAGGCCGCTCCTGCCGGGGGACGCCGACTGCCTCGTGCTGGTGACGAGCCGCAACCGCCTGTCCGGGCTGGTCGCCAGGGACGGCGCGCGGCGGCTCGCGCTGGACACACTGTCCGAAGTGGAATCCGTCAATCTGCTGCGCACGGTGACCACGGGCTACCGTCGCGACGACGATCCGGCGGAGCTGGTCGAACTGGCGAGACTGTGTGCCCGGTTGCCGCTCGCGCTGCGCATCGCGGCCGAGCGGGCTTCCAGCCGTCCGCTGATGCTGCTCGGCGAACTCATTGCCGATCTGCGGGACGAATCGGCGTTGTGGGACGCGCTCACCGCCGAGAACGACGAGGAGTCCGACGCGGTACGGACCGTCTTCGCGTGGTCGTACCGGGCCCTTCCCGAGGACGCGGCACGGATGTTCCGCCTGCTGGGCCTGCATCCGGGACCGGAGGTCAGCACCGCGGCCGCCGCCGCGCTGGCGGGCACTGGCGTCGGGCAGGCTCGATCGTTGCTGGACGCGCTCGTGGGGGCGCACATGCTCGAACAGCGCGCGCCGGGCCGGTACGAGTTCCACGACCTCTTGCGCGCGTACGCCACGGACCAGGCGATGCGGCAGGAGACCGCGGAAGCTCGGCTGGCGGCCGTGGAACGGGTCGTGACCTGGTACGTGCGCACCGCGCGGGCCGCCGTCGCCGTGATCTGTCCCTTGGATCGGGACGTGCTGGTGGACCCGCCGCCGGCGGACGTCGTTCCGCTGGCCTTCGCCGACTACGGTACGGCTTTCCGGTGGTACGAGGAGGAACGCGCGAACTTCGTCGCCGCCACCCGCGCCGCGGCCGAGGCGGGGCTCCACCGGCTGGCCTGGCAATTGCCTGCCGTGTTGTGGAGTGTGTACGCGTTGCAGAACCCGTTCGAGGACTGGATCGCCACCGGGCGGGTCGGCCTGGATTCCGCCCGTCACAACCACGATCGGTTCGGTGAGGCGCAGCTGCTGGCCAGCCTGGGGATGGCTTTCCTGCAGTCCCAGCAACTCGACCGGGCTGAGGAGTACCACCGGAACGCGCTGGACGTCCGGGAGGACATCGGTGATCGGCTCGGGGTCGCGATGTCGACCAACGACCTCGGCATCCTGGCGGATCGACGGCATCGGCTGCGGGACGCGCAGCGCTATTTCACCGATTCCGTCGCCCATTTCCGGGAACTCGGTGATCGGGCGAACCAGGCGTGGCTGCTGAGCAACCTGGGGATGGTCCAGTGCGATCTGGGGATGCCGGGGGAAGCCGTCGAGCTGCTGCGGGAAGCGGTGGCCGCGTCCCGGGAGGTCGGCGACCGGGCTGCGGAAAGCAATGCCCTGATGTCCCTTGCGATAGCGCATCGAGAACGAGGCCGGCTGTCCGACGCCGATTCGGCCGTCGAAGCGGCATTGGCGTTGGCGCGCGAAGACAGCTATGTCGTTTTCGAGGCGGTCTGTTTCCTGGAAATGGCGCGGATAAGCCGTGCTCGCGGAAATCCGGCGGGTGCCTTGACCTTCTATCAGAAGTCGGCGTCGATCCAGCGACGTCTCGGTGACCGCAGCCGGGAAGCGAAAGCGCTGGACGGAACGGGCGAGGCATACCAGGAAATGGGCCGGCACGACGAAGCGGCCGGATTCCACCGGCTCGCCGTCGCGTTCCACCGGGAACTCGGTGACCGGTGGCAACTCGCGCTCGCGCTCCACCATCTCGCCACCGCCCTGCGGAGTTCCGACGACCCGGCGCCCGCGCGAGCACATTGGACCGAGGCGTCGGCCCTGCTCGCGGAGTTCGATGATCCGAAGGCACTCCTGATGCGTGCCCGCGTCAACGAACTCCTGACCGGGCACGTCGGGGGGGGGGGGTGGGGGGGGGCAGGGCCAGGACCAGGGTAGTGGGGGTGGGGGGGACCGCCGGGCGGGGGGGGGGGCGGGGGCCCGCCGGGCGCCGGCCGCCGC
>NZ_JBHYIQ010000167.1:0-14410 GCF_042739895.1 Amycolatopsis sp. NPDC059021 | reverse complement strand
CGGGTCTTTGTGACAACCACCCCGGCGGGCGCGGGCCGGGGCGGGGCGGGGGGGGGGGGCCCCCACCGCCGCGCGGGGGCCCCACACCGCCCCGAACGGCGCGTTCGGGACATCCCGGCAGCCCGGTGGTCCGTGGGGGCCTCCTCAAGGGACCCAGAGTCCCTCAAGGAGGCCCCCACGGACTTGAAGATGCCGACATCGAGCACCCAATCGGGCAATGCGACCGGCATGGAGTCCTTTATGGACAGTGCTGGATTCTCCGGCGCTACCGGCCCGGAACATCCCCGCTCGCGCGGGGACCATAGCGGATCCTGTGGGCCACGGACGGGGGCGACGGGACCAACCCCGCTCGCACGGGGACGATGGTCACGGTGCTGGAGAAGTACCGCACGGCGTCCGGAACAGCCCCGCTCGCGCGGGGACGACGGCTGGTGAGGCAGCGCGATCCTCAGCCTGCCGGGACCATCCCCGCGTCCGCGGGGAGCACAGCAACGCCCAGTCGACCAGCCCGCCTTCGATGGGATCAGCCCCGCGTGCGCGGGGAACTCGGCGAGAGCGGGCGATCCTGCTCAGACGACCAGGGCCACGGTCAGGCCGTCGTAGCCTTTCGCACCCACGGTCTGCAGCGTCGTCGCGTCGAGACGGGGTTCGCGGGCGATGAGTTCGTTCATCGCCCGTACTCCGACCACAGCCGGGTCGGTGGCGCCGGGATCCGCCACCGCACCCCGGCGGACGACGTTGTCGACGACGATCATCGTGCCCGGCCGGGACAGCCGGACCGACTCGCTGAGGTAGCCGGCGAGGTTGGCCTTGTCGGCGTCGATGAAGATGAAGTCGAACGGGCCGGTCAGCCGGGGCAGCGTGTCCAGCGCCGCGCCGACGCGGATCTCGACGACGTCCTCGCCGAAACCGGCGCGCGTGAGGTTGGCGCGGGCGACGTCGGCGTGCTTCCGCTCGTATTCGCAGGTGACGAGCTTGCCGCCGTCCGGCAGCGCGCGGGCGAGCCAGATGGTGCTGTAGCCGCCGAGGGTCCCGATCTCCAGTATCGAGCGGGCGCCGACACCGCGGGCCAGCAGATTGAGCAGCTTGCCCTGGTTGGGCGCGACCGCGATGGACGGCAGGCCTGCCGCCCGCGAATCCGCGAGCGCGGCGTCGAGTACCGGGTCGGCGGGGATCATCGCGTCCGCGAGATATCCGTCTACTGTGGACCAGAGTTCCTGGGTCATGACACCTCCACGGGTCAATCTAGCCCGCGCGGTTCGCCTTCGGGATCACCAGCGGGGTGCCGGTCTCCGGGCACGGCATGACGGTGCAGGGCAGCTCGAAGATCTTCTCGACGTTCGCCGCCGTGACCACCTCGTCGGGGGTGCCGGTGGCGAGCACCTTCCCGTCCCGCATCGCGATCATGTGCGTGGCGTAGCGCGCGGCGTGGTTGAGGTCGTGCAGCACGGCCACCAGCGTCCGGCCTTGTTCGGCGTGCAGCTGCGCGCAGAGGTCCAAAATGTCCATCTGGTGCGCGATGTCGAGATACGTCGTGGGCTCGTCGAGCAGGAGCAGATCGGTCTGCTGTGCCAGTGCCATCGCCATCCAGACGCGCTGACGCTGCCCGCCGGACAGCTCGTCGACCAGCCGCTCGGCGAGATCGTCGACGCCCGTGGAGCGCATCGACTCGGCCACCACCGCGGCGTCCTCGCGGGACCACTGGCGCAGCAGCTTCTGGTGCGGATACCGGCCGCGCGCGACGAGATCGGCGACCGTGATGCCGTCCGGCGCGATCGAGCTCTGCGGCAGCAGGCCCAGCCGGCGCGCGACCTCCTTCGCCGGGTACGAGCCGATCACCTGGCCGTCGAGGAACACCGAGCCCTTGCGGGGCTTGAGCATCCGCGAAAGCGCCCGCAGCAGCGTCGTCTTCCCGCACGCGTTGGGCCCGACGATGACGGTGAAGGACTGGTCGGGGATGACGACCCCGAGGTCCTCGGCCACGGTCCGGCCGTCGTAGGCGAGGGTGAGCGCTTCGGCGTGCAGCCGCGTCTCACCGGACGGCGTGGTCCGCGCGGGCTCGGCGATCGTGTTCACGGTCTGTTCCACAGAGGTTAGGCTAACCTAGCGGCCCGCGCCCGTGGTGTTCCGTGGGTCGCATTCGCCGATGGTGACCGCCCGGTCACCGCCTAGGGTGGCCCGGTGAGCGGTTTCTACCACGCCTGTTTCGTCGTGCCCGACCTCGGGAAAGCCATGGGGGACTTCACCATTGCCACCGGGACGTCGTGGCGGCCGATCCGCGACGGCAGGCTCGGCGAATGGGACTACCGGATCGTTTTCTCCGAAGGCCCGCCGCATCTGGAGCTGATCGAGGGACCGCCGGGCAGCCCGTGGGACTGTGGCGGCGTCGCGCGGTTCGACCATCTCGGCTGGTGGACCCGGTCCATTGAGGACGCTTCGGCCAGGCTGGCCGAGGCGGGGTTCCCGGCGGAGTTCGACGCCTGTCCGTACGGCCGTCCCTTCGCCTACCACCGCGTGGACAGCATCGGAGCCCGGATCGAACTCGTCGATGCCTCCGTCCAGCCGGGATTCCTCGAGAACTGGAACCCCGGCGGCGCCCCGATGCCCGCACTGGAGGACTAGGCGCGGCGGCGCCAGAGGAGGCGGGTCAGGGCGGCGGCGACCGAGGCCGGGGCCGACTGACGCGGCAGGCCGCGGGCCTCGGGCGCGGACTCGGGCATCGCGCGATAGGCCAGGTGAGCGGCGAAACGGGCCAGCCGCGGGGCGGTCAGCGTCGCGAGTTCGGCGGCGCGGCCTTCCGGGAGGCTCAGGATCTCCGGACGCTCCTCCAGGGCCTTGACCACCAGCGCGGCCGCGCGTTCCGGGCTGCTCGACGGGATCCCGCGGTACGACGACGGCGTGATCATCGGCGTGCGCACCAACGGCATCCGCACCGAGCTGAACGTGACGCCGTCGGACAGCGTCTCCCGCCCGGTGACCTTGCCGAACTCCTCCAGCGCCGCCTTCGACGCCAGATACGCCGCGAAGCGCGGAGTGTCGGTCTGCAGGCCCTGGGTGGTGACGTTGACGACGTGGCCGAAGCGGCGTTCCACCATCGACGGCAGCAGGCCGAGGGTGAGCCGCACCGGGCCGAAGTAGTTGATCGCCATCGTGCGCTCGAAGTCGTGCACCCGCTCGGTCGACAGGCGCACCGAACGCCGGATCGACCGGCCCGCGTTGTTGACCAGCATGTCGACCGCGCCGTGGTCGGCGAGCACGGCCTTGACGAGCGCGTCCACGGCGTCGCCGTCGGTCAGGTCGCACGAGTACGCCGCGGCCTGGCCACCGGCGGCGGCGATCTCGGCGCGGACCTCTTCCAGTTCGTCGGCCCGCCGCGCGACCAGCAGCACCTTCGCGCCCCGCTTGGCCACCTTCAGCGCGGACGCGCGGCCGATGCCGGACGACGCGCCGGTGATCAGCACGACCCGGCCGGCCAGCCCGCCACCGTGCCGGGCACGGTCGGGGTCGAGGTGCTCGCGCCAGTAGCGGTAGAGCGGATGCGCGTAGTCACGGAGTTCGGGCAGTTCGACGCCGCTGCCGAACAACGCCGCGGTGGTCCGCGCGGTGTCGAACTCGACGTCCATGCTCAGATGCGGCAGGACCGCCAGCGGGATGCCCAGTTCGTCCAGTACGGCCGCGCGCGTGGCGCGCCCGCCGGGGATCCGGTCGACCCCGGCCGCGGCGATGCGCGCGAGGCGGCTCCCCGCCGAGCGGACCACAGTGGACGGTCGCGCCGGGAGCACGGCGCCGATCCGCGGTCCACCCGCCGCGCGGGAGAAGGCGTTGTAGACCTCGTGCAGCGGCTGTGGCCGGGGTGACGCGAGGTGGTAGGTGGCGCCGGAGGGCGCGTCGCGGTGCATGAGGTACTCCATCGCCGCGACGACGTAGTCCACCGGCACCAGGTTCGTCGCGCCGAGGTCGGGCGCGGCCAGCGGCAGCCTGCCGGGCAGCGCGGCCAGCCGGGAGATCGCGGGGAGGAAGTAGTACGGCCCGTCGATCTTGTCCATCTCGCCGGTCCGCGAATCGCCGACCACCGCCGAGGGGCGGTACACCCGGAACGGCACCTCGTGCTGGCTGCGTACCAGTTTCTCGGCCTCGAACTTCGTGGCGTGGTACGGAGAACCGAAGTGCTGGCCGAGGTCGAAGTCCTCTTCGGTGAACTTGCCCGCGTGGTCACCCGCAACCGCGATGGACGAGACGTGGTGCACCATCCCGGCCTTCGCGGCGGCCGCGAAGGCGAGCAGGTTCCGGGTGCCCTCGACATTGGCGGCGCGGTTGGTCTCGTCGCCGGCCGTGAGGTCGTAGATCGCGCCGAGGTGGACCACGTGGTCGACACCCGCGAACCGCGCCGCGTCGACGCCGAGCCCGGGTTCGGTGAGATCGCCGGTGACCGGGATGAGCCGGTCGGCGCCCGCCCAGTCACGGGAGAGCGCCGCCAGCCGGTCGCGGGAGGTCTCACGCACGAGTACGTGGACGGCGGTGGTTTCCTGCCGCCGCAGCAGGCGGGCGACCAGGCGCTTCCCGATGAAGCCCGTCGCACCCGTCACGAAGTAGGTGGTCATCGTCGTCCCCTTTGCTCAGGGGAGACTGTACCTACTCGTAAGTAGGAACGGTAGTTGTCACCTGTTGGCGGGATGCTGCGCGACCGCTACCACGGCGTCGCGCAGCGCGGCCCGTAGCCGTCCGACGTCCAGCGGCCCGAGCACGGCGGCTTCGCCAGGCGGGGCGACGAGCACCACCTTGTCGCTGCTCACGAACACCGTCACGTCCCTGCGCCTGCCGGCCAGATCCCGGCAGCTGATCGACCATTCGTCCCTCGCTGCCACGGTCCTCGCCCTCCGATTCACTCAGTGGTCGTGCTTCGTGCGAGGCTGGGACTCCTGCCGCCGGGGCCCGTGACGCCGGTTCACCCGATTTTCCTACTGACGGGTTACCGGCGCTATCCGGTCAATCTCTGACCAGCGCGTTTCCGTCGCGCGCGCCCGCGTGCCCCGGATTTCGCCCGGTTTCCGGTGGCGCGGCCAGGGAGTAGCGTTCGGGCGGCAGGATGGCCCGAACTTTTTGGGGAGAACGAGATGTCCGAACCGCGCAGGATCGTCGTCATCGGTGCCGGCCTGGCGGGTGCCTCCGCCGCGGGCGCGCTGCGCGAGCGCGGGTACGAGGGTGACGTGCTGCTGATCGGCGCCGAGCAGCATCGCCCGTACGAGCTGCCGCCGTTGTCCAAGGGAGTGCTGCTCGGCAGCACCGACGAGCCCGACTGGGTCCACGGTGAGGATTTCTACGCCGAAAAGGACATCCGGTTCACCCGCGGCGTCACCGCGACCCGGATCGAACTGGGTGCGCGGCTGGTGCTCGACGACGCGGGCGGGGAGCACCGCTACGACCGGCTTGTCCTGGCGACCGGATCCCAGCCGCGGACGCTGCCCATCCCCGGTGCCGATCTTCCCGGCGTGCACACGCTGCGGACCATCGACGACTCGCTCGCGCTGCGGTCGGCGTTCGACAAGGCCCAGCGCGTGGTCGTGATCGGCGCGGGCTGGATCGGGACGGAGGCCGCGGCGGCCGCCCGCGCGCACGACGCCGAGGTGACCGTCGTCGACAAGATCACCGCGCCGCTGGGCGGTGTGCTCGGCGCCGAGGTCGCCGGGGTGTTCCGCGATCTGCACACCGAGCACGGCGTGCGCTGGCGGCTCGGCGAGGGCATCGCCGAGATCACCGGCGGCCCGGACGGCGTCACGGGCGTCCGGTTGTCGAACGGCGACGAGGTCGGCGCGGACGTCGTGCTGATCGCGGTCGGCGTCGCGCCGCGGGTCGAGCTCGCGCACGCCGCCGGGCTGGAGATCGCCGACGACGGCGGGGTCGCCGTCGACGCCGGGCTGCGGACCGCCGCGCCGGACGTCTACGCCGTCGGCGACATCGCGGCGCACTTCCACCCGCGCTACGGGCACCGCATCCGCGTCGAGCACTGGGCGAACGCGAAGGGGCAGGGCGCGCACGTCGCGGGGAACCTGCTCGGCGAGAACGAGCCCTACCTCGACTCCCCGTATTTCTTCACGGATCAATACGATCTGGGCTGCGAATACCGCGGTCTCGCCGATCCCGTCACGGACGAACTGGTGGTGCGGGGCGATCTGGCGGCCCGGGAGTTCATCGCCTTCTGGCTGCGCGAAGGCCGGGTCGCGGCCGCGATGAACGTCAACGCCTGGGACGACGGCGACGCGCTGGACGCGCTCGTCCGCGCCCGCGCCACTGTCACGCCCGATCAGCTGAAGTCGGACGACCTCGCCGGGCTGGCCTGACGCGTCAGCCCCACATAGGCCAGCAACGCGAGGACCGCGAACCCTGCCATCACCAGAGCCATCGGTGTCGCGCTCCCCTTGCCGCCGAGCCCGACCAGGGGAGTGGCGAACCCGCCGACCACGAACTGCACGACGCCCAGCAAGGCCGACGCGGCGCCCGCCGAGCGCGCGTGCTCGGCCAGCGCGAGCGAGCTGGAGTTCGGCGCCACCAGCCCGATGCTGGCGATCATCACGAACAGCGGGACCAGCAGCGCGATCAGGCCCAGCCCGCCCGCGGCGGCGGCCAGCACACCGGCCCCGCCCACCGCGAACGCGATCAGCCCCGCGGTGAGCAGCGAGCGCTCGGTGAACCGGCCGACGAGCCGTCCGTTGAGCTGCCCGGCGAGCACGATGCCGACGCCGTTGAGCCCGAACACCAGGCTGAACGCCTGCGGGCTCAGCCCGTACACCTCCTGCAGCGCGAACGAAGAACCGGAGATATAGGCGAACAATCCGCCGAACATGAGTCCCGAAGCGAGCGCGTACCCGACGAACACCCGGTCGGCCAGCAACGCGGCGTACGAGCGCAGGACCTCGCCGAAGCGCGCGGACGAGCGCAGTTCGACGGGCAGCGGTTCGGGAAGCGCGAGGACGACGACGATCAGCAGCAGCGCGCCGAACACCGCCAGGGTGACGAACACGCCGTGCCACGACGTCCAGTTCAGCAGCTGACCACCGATGATCGGGGCCAGGATCGGCGCCAGTCCGTTGACGAGCATGAGCACCGAGAAGAACTTCGTCATCGCGATGCCGGAGAACAGGTCGCGCACGGTCGCGCGGGCGATCACGATGCCCGCTGCGGCGCCGATCGCCTGGACGCCCCGCGCGGTGATCAGCAGTTCCGCGTTCGGGCTGAGCGCGCACAGGACCGAACCCAGCACGTAGAGCACGAGCCCGGCGATGAGCGGACGGCGGCGGCCCAGCATGTCCGACAGCGGGCCGAGCACGAGCTGGCCGATCGCCAGGCCGACGATGAACGCCGTCAGCGTCAGCTGCACCGTCGTGTCCGCCGCGCGCAGATCGCCCGCCATCGCGGGCAGCGCGGGCAGGTACATGTCGATGGACAGCGGGCCGAACGCCGAAAGCCCGCCCAGGATCAGCGCGAACTTCAGCCGGGCCGCCCCGGCGATGCCCGTGCCCGGCGCGGCCGCCCGCGTCGCTGTGGTGCTCACTCAGTCTCCCCGGAGATCGTTTCCCTCCAAACGGAACGGGCGTCCTCCCGCGTGCTATTCCTGCTGTGACCCGTAACACCCGGTTGGCCGAGGGGTGATCCCGAAGGAGATCCGATCAATTTTCCGGACAATTCGGCCAGGACTCTGGATTGAGGGGGTGGCTCTGCGATATACATCGGATGTCTGCTTGACGGGTGGGTCGTCGCGGCCGGGGTGACCGGTGCGGCGGCGGGAGTCGGAAGGGAACGTCCGTGCAGCTGGTGCGTCTCGGAGAACCGGGAAGTGAGCGTCCGTTCGTGCGGGCCGGGGATGGTGTGCTCTACGAGCTGAGCGGCCTGACCGCCGACATCGACGGCGGGTTCCTCGCCGCGGACGGCATCGCCCGGGTCGCCACGGCGCTGAAGGAAGGCAGTCTCCCGCAGGCCGGGCCCGGCGCCGCGAGCGCGCGGCTCGGCGCGCCCGTCGCCACGCCCGGCAAGGTCGTCTGCATCGGCCTCAACTACCGGCGGCACGCCGAGGAGACCGGTGCGCCCATCCCCGCCGAACCGGTCGTGTTCATGAAGGCCTCCGACGTCGTCGTCGGCCCGCACGACGACGTGCTGATCCCCCGGAAGTCCACCGCCACCGACTGGGAGGTCGAACTCGGCGTCGTCATCGGCAAGACCGCGCGCTACCTCGACAGCGTCGACGAGGCGTTGGACCACGTCGCCGGTTATGTCGTGTCGAACGACGTCTCCGAGCGCGAGTTCCAGATGAACCGGGGCGGCCAGTGGGACAAGGGCAAGTCCTGCGAGAACTTCAATCCGCTCGGCCCGGCGCTGGTCCCGGCCGCCGGGATCGCGGACCCGCAGGACCTCGGGATGCGCCTGTGGGTCAACGGCAGGAAGTGGCAGGACTCCTCGACCGGGGACATGGTCTTCACGGTCGCCGAGATCGTGCACTACCTGAGCCAGTTCATGGTGCTGCGGCCCGGCGACCTGATCAACACCGGTACCCCGGAGGGCGTGGCGTTCGGGCAGCCTGAGCCCAAGCCGTATCTGCGCGAGGGTGACGTCGTGGAGCTCGAGATCGACGGGCTCGGCCGCCAGCGGCAGACGGTGAGGCAGGCCTGACATGGCGAAGATCGTCGACATGGAGGTGCTCGACATCCGGTTCCCGACCTCGCGGGAGCTGGACGGGTCGGACGCCATGAACCCGGATCCGGACTATTCGGCCGCCTACGTCGTGCTGCACGCCGACGGCGGCCCGGACGGCTACGGGCTGGCCTTCACCATCGGCCGCGGCAACGATGTGCAGGCCGCTGCGATCCGCGCGCTCGCGCCGCACGTCGTCGGCCGGGACGTGCCGACCGACGCCGCCGCGCTCGGCGAGTTGTCGCGGCGGCTGGTCGGGGACTCGCAGTTCCGGTGGCTGGGGCCGGAAAAGGGCGTCGCGCACATGGCCATCGGCGCGATCGTGAACGCCGCTTGGGACATGGCCGCGCGGCGCGCCGACCTGCCCGTGTGGGAGTTCGCGGCGCGGATGACGCCGGAGGAGCTGGTGTCCCTTGTGGACTTCCGGTACCTCTCGGACGCGCTGACCGAGCAGGAGGCCCTCGAAATCCTGCGCGCGGCCGAACCGGGCCGCGCCGAGCGGATCGCTCAGGTGAAGGAGCGGGGCTACCGCGCGTACAGCACATCGCCCGGCTGGCTGGGCTACTCCGACGCGAAGCTCGTCCGGCTCGCGGGCCAGGCCGTCGCCGACGGGTTCGACATGATCAAGCTCAAGGTCGGCGGCAGCGTCGAGGACGACGTCCGCCGGATGAAGCTGGCCCGCGAGACGGTCGGCCCGGACGTGCGGATCGCGGTCGACGCGAACCAGCGCTGGGACGTCGCGACCGCGATCGGCTGGATGAAGGCGCTGGCGCCGTACGATCCGTACTGGATCGAGGAGCCGACGTCGCCCGACGACGTCCTCGGGCACGCCGCGATCGCGAAAGCGCTTGCCCCGATCCGGGTGGCCACCGGCGAGCACGTCCAGAACCGCGTCGTGTTCAAGCAGCTGTTGCAGTCAGGCGCGATCTCGGTGCTGCAGCTGGACGCCGCGCGCGTCGGCGGGGTGAACGAGAACCTCGCGATCCTGTTGCTGGCGGCCAAGTTCGGCGTCCCGGTGTGCCCGCACGCCGGCGGGGTCGGGCTGTGCGAGCTGGTGCGGCACCTTTCGCTGTTCGACTACGTGGCGGTGTCCGGCAGTGACGTCGACCGCAGCATCGAATGGGTCGATCATCTGCACGAGCACTTCACCGATCCGGCGGTCGTGCGCGACGGCCGCTACCTCGCCCCGGCCGCGCCCGGGTTCTCGGCGCGCATGCACGACGCGACGCTGCGCCGCTTCCGGTTCCCCGACGGTCCTGAATGGACGGAGGACGTTCAGTGAGTGAATTCGAGGGCCTGGTCGCCGTGGTCACCGGTGGCGCGTCGGGGATCGGCCTCGCCGCCGCCCGGCAGCTCGTCTCGCGCGGTGCGCAGGTGGCCGTGCTGGACCTCAAGCCCGACAACGTCCTGGAGCCTTTGGCAGGCTTCCGCTGCGACGTCTCGTCCGACGCCGAGGTGACGTCCGCGATCGACGCCGTCGTGGAGCGGTTCGGCCGCCTCGACATCCTGGTCAACAACGCGGGCATCGGGGCACAGGGCGACGTCACCGGCAACAGTGACGACGAATGGCACCGCGTGCTCGACGTCAACGTCGTCGGCATGGTCCGGCTGAGCCGGGCCGCGCTGCCGCAGCTGCGCCGTTCGCCGTCGGCCGCGATCGTCAACACGTGCTCCATCGCGGCGTGGGCCGGGCTGCCGCAGCGCGCGCTGTACTCGGCGAGCAAGGGCGCGGTGCTGTCGCTGACCCTGGCGATGGCGACCGACCATCTACCGGACAAGATCCGGGTCAACTGTGTCTGTCCGGGTACCGCGGACACCCCGTGGGTGGGCAGACTGCTCGATGCCGCCGCCGATCCCGAGGCGGAACGGACCGCGCTCGCCGCGCGGCAGCCGATGGGCAGGCTCGTCACCGCGGACGAGGTGGCGAACGCGATCGTGTACCTGGCGAGCCCGGCCGCCGCTTCGACCACCGGTACGGCGCTGGCCGTGGACGGCGGGATGTACGGCCTGCGCCCGCGCGGGCCTGCTAACAACTGAAGACTTGGTTTCCGCTGTCATCAAGGAGGATGCGGTGCGTACGAGGGTGATCCAGGTGGCCGCGGCGGCCACCGCGCTCGGCCTGGTCCTGGCGGCCTGTGGGTCCACAAAGGACAAACCGGCCGGCACGGGCGGCTCCGCGCAGGGCGGCAAGGTCGGCGCGACGCTGCCGCTGCTGACGTCGCCGTTCTGGCAGGCCTACAACAACTACGTCCCCAAGATGGCCCAGCAGTCCGGGCTCGACGCGCTGCCCACGGTCAACGCCGACAGCGACCCGGCGAAGCTCATCACCGACATCGGGACGCTGCTCAACCAGGGCATCAAGGGCCTGGTCGTGACGCCGCTGGACTCCGCGGCCGTGGTCGCCGGGCTCAAGCAGGCCGAGAACAAGGGCGTGCCGGTGGTCGCGGTCGACGTCGCCCCGGAGGGCGGCAAGGTCGCGATGGTGGTGCGCGCGGACAACAAGGCCTACGGCACCAAGGCGTGCGACGCGATCGGCGCGAAGGTCAAGTCCGGCAAGGTCGTGCAGGTCATGGGCGATCTCGCCTCGGTCAACGGCCGTGACCGGTCCGAGGCGTTCCGGACCTGCATGAAGACCAAGTACCCGGACGTGCAGGTGCTGGAGATCCCGGCGGAGTGGAAGGCCGACAAGGCCTCCGCGGGCCTGGACAGCCTGCTCACCGCGAACCCGGACATCAAGGCGGTGTACATGCAGGCGGGCGGCGTCTACCTCGCGCCGACCGAGGCCGCCCTCAAGCGCAAGAACATGTTCTTCCCGGTGGGCGACCCGAAGCACGTGGTGCTGGTGAGCAACGACGGCATCCCGCAGGAGCTGGCCGCGATCAGGGCGGGCGAGCTGGACGCCACGGTGTCCCAGCCCGCCGACGACTACGCGAAGTACGGCATGTACTGGCTGAAAAAGGCGATGGCGGGGGAGAAGTTCAAGCCCGGCCCGACCGATCACAACAGCACCATCGTCGAGGTCAGCCCCGGCATTCTCGAGGACCAGCTGCCCGCCCCGGTCGTCACGAAGGACAATGTGGACGACAAAGCCTTGTGGGGTAACAACTTGTGAGTGCCATGCCTACCGTCCCGGTGGTGAGCGCGCAAGGCGTCGGCAAGCGCTACGGCCCGACCGTGGCGCTGGCCGACGTCAGTCTCACCGTCAACCCTGGTGAGTCGCACGCGCTCGTCGGGCGTAACGGCGCGGGGAAGTCGACGCTGGTGTCCATCCTCACCGGACTGTCCAAAACGGATACCGGGGCGGTGTACTTCGGTGGTGAGCCCGCCCCTTCGCTGTCCAAACAGGACGACTGGAAGCAGCGGGTGGCGTGCGTGTACCAGCACGCCATGGTGATCCCGCAGCTCACCGTCGCGGAGAACCTGTTCCTCAACCGGCAGTCCGGCGGCAGGCTCGCGATCGGCTGGTCGCGGTTGCGGCGCCAGGCGCGGGAACTGCTGGACTCGTGGGGTGTCGCGGTCGACGTCGACACGCCGGCGGGCGAGCTGTCGGTGGAGGACCGGCAGTTCGTCGAGATCGCTCGTGCGCTGTCCTACGGCGCCCGGTTCATCGTGCTCGACGAGCCGACGGCGCAGCTGGACAGTCAGGCGATCGAGCGGCTCTTCGGGCGGATGCGCCAGATGCAGGAGAACGGGGTGACGTTCCTGTTCATCTCGCATCACCTGCACGAGGTGTACGAGGTGTGCCAGGCGGTCACCGTGCTGCGCGACGCGCGGCACGTGCTCACCGCGCCGGTCGCCGAGGTGGGCCGGGCCGAGTTGGTCGACGCGATGACCGGCGAGAAAGGTGGCCTCGCCGTGCGCGACGCGGCTTCGCGGGACCCCCTCGCGGAGGACGCGGCGGAGGTACTGGCCGTCGAGGGGCTCTCCGGGGACAGCTTCCAGGACGTGTCCTTCCGGCTCCACCGCGGCGAGGTCATCGGACTGGCGGGCAGCAACGCCAGCGGCAAGCACCAGGTCGCGGAAACCGTGTACGGGCTGCGTTCCCCGACTTCCGGAACGATCACTGTGGACGGAGAGCGGTTGCGGCCAGGCGACATCCCCGCTGCGCTGCGGGCCGGGATCGGCTGTGTGCCGAGGGACCGGCACCACGAAGGGTTGGTGCTGGAACACTCCATCGCCGACAACGCGACACTGTCTATTTTGGACCGCATCGGCCCCGGCGGGATCGCGTCGCCGCGCACGCGGCACGCGAAGGCGTCGCAGGCACTGGCCGACTACGACATCGTGGCGGCCGGTGCCGAACAGCCGGTGTCGGACCTTTCCGGCGGTAATCAGCAGAAGGTGGTGCTCGCCCGCGCGCTGGCGAGCGATCCACGCGTGGTCGTGCTGATCAACCCGACCGCGGGTGTCGACGTGAAATCGAAGGAGGCGCTGCTCGCGGTCGTCGACCGGGTGCGCGCCGAGGGCAAGGCGGTGTTGATCGTCAGCGACGAGCTGGACGATCTGCGCCTGAGCGACCGCGTGCTGGTCCTGCGTGCGGGGCGGGTGGTCGCCGAACACCAGGCCGGCTGGTCCGACGGTGACCTCGTGGCCGACATCGAAGGAGTCCAGCTCGGTGACTAATCTCCAGACCGATCCTCAGACGGCGGCCCTCGTAGCACCGGCGAGGCGCCGGAAAGCCGTGTGGCTGCGGGAACTCGCGCTGTTGCCGGTGCTCGTGGTCGTGTTCGTCATCGGCGGGCTGATCAGCGACACGTTCCTGACCTTCGACAGCATCGTCGGCATCCTGTCCGCGTCGGCGGCGCTTTCCCTGGTGGTGCTGGGCGAATCGCTCGTGCTCATCACCGGGAAGTTCGACCTCTCGCTGGAATCCACCATGGGCATCGCGCCCGCGATCGGCGTCATGGTGGTCATCCCGGCGGCGTCGGCGGGGTTCGGGACCGACCTGCCCGCCTTCGTCGGGTTGCTGCTGATCCTGGTGGTGGGCGCGGTGATCGGCGCGGTCAACGGGTTCCTGATCGTCAAGCTGAAGCTCAACGCCTTCATCGTGACGCTCGCGATGCTCACCGTGCTGCGCGGCGTGCAGATCGGTGCCACCAAGGGCAAGACGCTGTTCGACCAGCTCGACCCGTTCACCGCGCTGGCGACCACGACGTTCGCCGGGCTGCCGATGTCGGTGTGGCTGGCCGCGGTGCTCTTCCTCGTCGCCGGCGCCGTGCTGCGGTATCACCGCGTCGGCCGGGCGCTGTACGCGATCGGCGGCAACCGCGAGGCGGCGCGCGCGGCCGGTATCCGGGTGGACCGGATCTCGTGGCTGGTGTTCGTCGTCGCCGGGGTCCTCGCCGCGATCGGCGGGCTCGCCTACACCGGCTACGTCGGCGCGCTGGGCGCGGACCAGGGCAACGGCATGATCCTGCAGGTGTTCGCGGCCGCGGTCATCGGCGGGATCTCGCTCGACGGCGGCAAGGGCTCCCTGGTCGGCGCGCTCACCGGCGTCCTGCTCCTGCAGTCGGTGACGAGCCTGCTGCAGGTGGCGCACGTGCCGCCGGAGTGGATGAAGGCCATCTACGGCGCCATCATCCTGATCGCCCTGATCATCGCCCGCTACGCCGGCGGCAAACCCCAGACGTAACCCTCGGCGGTCATGATCATCCGACGTTCCGTGAAGGCCTCCTTCACAGCGCTCAACGCTGTGAAGGAGGCCTTCACGGCCCACGCCTCGGAGGGG
>NZ_JBHYIQ010000166.1:0-14654 GCF_042739895.1 Amycolatopsis sp. NPDC059021 | reverse complement strand
GCTTGTGTCTCGGCTCGGCTGATCACGCCCGCTCTTGTTGCGGGTGCGACGTAGGGGCGGCTCGGGTCGGCCCTCCCCCCCCCCTATCAGCTCAGCGGATCAGAACGTGATGGAGAATCCGTCGATCGTGCCGGTGTCGAAGCGGTAGACGTCCTTGACCCGCAACGTCCACGTGCCGTTCGCCCGCTCGGAGGCGGCGTTCACCGTGTACGTCGTGTGCACGCCGTTCGCCGAGACCGCGCCGCCCGGCTTCTGCAGCGAGAACACCGCACCGCTCGGCCCGACCAGGTCGATGGTCAGGTCCGCGCTGTAGGTGTGGGTGATGTCCACCTTCACCGGCAGCGAGGCCGAAGCCGCGCCGTCACACGAATCCTGGATCACCGAGCTGGTCACCGCGTCCCCGGCGTCCGGAATGGACACCGGCGTGGTGTTCGACTTGACGCCGCACTTCGACGGCGTGCCACCGCCGATGAAGGACACGTTGAGCAGCTTGTTCGGCGAACCACTGCCCGGGTTCTTCACGACGCCGTCGGTGGCGTTGTTCACCAGCGCGTCCCGCACCTGCTGCGCGGTGGCGCCCGGGTTCGCGGACAGGTACAGCGCCGTGGCGCCGGTGACGTGCGGAGTCGCCATCGACGTCCCGCTCATGTTCGCCGTTCCGCCGTTCGACGTGCTCAGCGACGTCACGTTCACGCCGGGCGCGAAAAGGTCGACGCAGGTGCCGTAGTTCGAGAACGAGGCACGGCCGTCCTGGTTGTCCGTCGCGCCGACGGTGATCGCCTCGGGCACCCGTGCCGGGCTGACCGAGCAGGCGTCCGTCGAGCTGTTGCCCGCCGCCACCGAGTACACGATCCCGGCGGCGATGGACTTCTTCAGCGCGTCGTCGCCGACGCCGACCTGATCCATGCCGAGGCTCATGTTCGCCACGGCCGGTTTGACGGCGTTCGCGGTGACCCACTCCATCGCGTCCACCGCGGCGGAGTCCGGTCCGTTGCCGGTGCAGTCGTTGCCGAGCACCTTGAGCCCGACGATCTTGACCTGCTTCGCCACGCCGTAGGTCTTGCTGGCGATGGTGCCCGCGGTGTGACTGCCGTGCCCGTTGCAGTCCTTCCCTTCGCCGCCGACGAAGTCCTTGCCGATCGACGCGCGGCCACCGTACTCCGGGTTGTCCGGGTTGATGCCCGTGTCCAGGTCGTACGCGGTGACCCCGGCCCCACTGTTGGCGTACGTGTACTTCTTGTCCAGTGGCAGGTTCTTCTGGTCGATGCGGTCGAGGCCCCAGGTCGGGTTCGTCTGCGTGTCGGCGATCCGCGCGGTGCCGTCCTCGTACACCGCTTTCACCGCGGGGTCGGCGGCCAGCCGCCGCGCCTGCTTGTCCGTCATCGCGCGGACCGAGAACCCGTGCAACGTCCGCTCGTAGGTCGAGCGCACCTCGCCGCCGTACCGCTGCGCCAACGACACCGACGCCGAGGCAGCGCCGGCATCCTTGAGCACCACGATGTACTGGTCGCCGTAGTGCTGTTTCGCCGGTACGACAACACCTTCCGCCTCGGCCGCGACCGCCTGTCCGGCGCCGAGCGTCAGCAACGACACGCAGGCACCGAGGGCCAGGATCCCGCGCCGCATCAGAACATCGCCCCGGTACCGATGAAGGAGACGTTCAGCAGCTTGTTCGGCGAGCCGCTGCCCGGGTTCTTGATCACGCCCGCGCTCGCGCCACCGGTGAGCGCCTTCTCGACCTCGGCGGGCTTGGCCGACGGGTGCGCCGTCAGGTACAGCGCCGCCGCGCCCGCGACGTGCGGCGTGGCCATCGACGTCCCGCTCATCTGCTGCGTCCCGCCACCGTTGCGCAGCGACGTGATGTTCACGCCCGGCGCGAAGATGTCGGTGCAGTTACCGAAGTTGGAGAACGAGGCCCTGCTGTCCTTGTTGTCCGAGGCGTTCACGGTGATCGCTTCTGGCACCCGCGCCGGGCTGGTGTTGCAGGCGTTCTTGTTGTCGTTGCCCGCCGCGACGGTGTTCGTGACGCCCGCGGCCACCGCCTTCTTCACCGCATTGTCCACAGTGGAACTGGCGGCTCCGCCGAGGCTCATGGTCAGCACCGACGGGGCCTTCGCGTTCTTGGCCACCCAGTCGATCCCGGCGACGACCTGCGCCCACGAGCCCTGGCCCTGGCAGTTCAGCACCCGCACGGCGACGATCTTGGCTTCCTTGGCCACGCCGTAGGTCTTGCTGCCCACGGTGCCGGCGACGTGCGTGCCGTGCCCGTGGCAGTCCGACGCGTCGTCGTCGTTGTCGATGAAGTCGTGGCCACTGGACGCGCGGCCCCCGAACTCGGCCTGTTTGTAGTCGGTCCCGGTGTCGACGACGTACACCGTCGCGCCGTTCCCGCCATTCGGATACGTGTACTTCTGGTCCAGTGGCAGGTCCTTCTGGTCGACGCGGTCGAGACCCCAGGTCGGGTTCGTCTGGGTGCCGGTGACGTGCGCGATCCCGTCCTGCTCGACGTACTCGACGCTCGGGTCGGCGGCGAGCTTGCGGGCCTGAGCCTCGGTCATCGAGGCCGCGAAGCCGCGCAGTGCCGTGTCGTAGGTATAGGTGACCCGTCCGCCGTAGCGGTGCGTGAGGTCACCGGCGGCCGCCGTGAGCGCTCCGCCGGCCTTGAGCGCGACGAGGTAGCTGCCCTCGATCGCGCCCGGGACGCCCGCGTTGCGGATCTGCCCGGTCTGCGCCTGCGCCGGCGCGGCCAGCCCCAGCGAGATCGCGCAGGCGGCCACCACCACGGGGGCCGCCTTGCGATAGACGTTGTGCATACCCAACTCCGTTCGCTCGAACAGAAGAAGCGGAGCGCGGACGGGCCGCGCTCCGGCGGTGACCGAGAGCCACCTCGGTCTCACTGTCGGGGACAATCACTCACGGGAACAAGCGAGGTAGCGGCCCGTATGGCTACCTAACTAATGCCGGCTCATTACCCCCTACGAAAGTTCTGTGACCATCCGGATCTGTTCCGTGACAGGTGCCGCCCGACCTAAGCTGCGTTCACCCGGACAAGGTGGTTTGGGCCTGTACCGCTTTCGGGTGCGCTAGATCGGGAGCAGGGCGATGACCAACGGGATCGTGTGCCGGACGAGTTCCCCGGTCCTCATCGGACGGGCGGCCGAACTGCGCGCGCTGGCCCGCGCCGCCGCCGCGCCGCCCGCGGTGCTGATGCTCGAAGGAGAGGCGGGCGTCGGCAAGACGCGCCTGGTGAGCGAGCTGGTCACCCGGCCGGAAACGGCACGGCACCGGGTCCTCCTCGGGTGCTGTCAGCCGCTGCGCGAGCCGTTCCCCTACGGAGTCGTCATCGAGGCGCTGCGCGGCGTCGACGGCGTGCCCGCCGGGCCGCTGAGCCCGCTCACCGGCGCCCTCGCCCCCTACCTCCCCGAACTGACCCACCTCCCGGAGCCACCGCCACCACTCGGTGACCCGCGGGCGGACCGGCACCGGCTGTTCCGCGCCGTCCGCGCGCTGCTGGACGCGCTCGGCCCGGTGCTGCTCGTGGTCGAGGACGTGCACTGGGCCGACGACGGATCACGGCACTTGCTGCGGTTCCTGATGGGAGATCCGCCGCCGGGGCTGAGCCTGTTGCTGAGTTACCGCGGCGAGGAGGTGCCCGGCGGGCTCCCGCTGGGCAGCGCGTACCGGCCCGCGCCGGGCAGTGCGAGCGTTTTCGTCCGGCTCGCGCCGCTCGACCGCGACGGCGTCCGGCAGCTGACCGGTGCGTTGCTCGGCACCCCCGCCGTCTCCGCCGAGTTCGCCGCCCGGTTGCACGAACGCACGGCCGGACTTCCGTTCGCCGTCGAGGAAACCGTGCACGCCCTGCGCGACCCCGAAGGCGCGGTACAGGCGGACGGCGCGGCGGCGCGAAGACTCCTCGACGCCGTCGAAGTCCCCTCCCTGCTCCGGGACACCATCGTCGAACGGCTCACCGCGCTGCCCCTGGCCGCGCGCCGGATCACCGAGGCGGCCGCCGTGCTCGCCGAACCGGCGCCCCTGGACCTGCTGACGAAGATCTCCGGCCTCGCTCCGGCCCGTGCCCGCCACGCGCTGGTACGCGCGCTGGACCGCGCCATCCTCGTCGAGACCGCCGACTGTCACTACGGCTTCCGGCACACGCTGGCGCAGCAGGCCGTGTACGACACACTGGCGGGCCCGGATCGCCAGGAGCTGCACCGCCGCGCCGTCCGCCTGCTGCGGGACCGGGATCCGGCGCCGCTGGTGCGGCTGGCCGAGCACTGCCGCAAGGCCGGGGACCCCGCGGGCGCGCTGCGCTACGGCGAAGCCGCCGCCGACCAGGCCGGCGCGATGGGCGATCTCGCCGCCGCGATCGATCTGCTCCGCACGGCGCTGGCAGGTCAGGACCTCACACCGTCCGATGTGGACAGATTGGCGGTCAAGCTGAGCACCGTGGCGTGCAACGGCCTGTCCCAGCGCGACGTCGTCACGACACTGGAGCGGCTGCTGTCCGACGAACGGCTGTCCGGGCGGCTGTCCGGCGAGGTCCGGCTGACACTCGGGCTGATGCTGATCCGCCAGGCGGGCAGCCTGGAGGCCGCGCGGGTGGAGATCGAGCTGGCGATCGCCGCGCTGGGCGACCGGCCCGCGCTGGCTGGCCGGGGAATGGCGGTGCTCGCGCAGCCCTGGGTGAGCGACACGCCACTGGCCGAGCACCGGCGCTGGATGGACCGTGTCGACGAGCTGATCGCGGCGGCGTCGTCCGCCGGCGACCACGGGCGCGCGCTGACGCTGATGGCCAACAACGTCGCGTCGCGGCTGCACACCGGCGACGCGCACGCGTGGGCCATGCTCGCCGCCGCGCCCGTCCGGGTCGGCACCGCCGAGGAGCAGCGGCAGCTCGCCCGCCTGCACTGCAACGTCGCCGACGCGTGTTCGTGGATCGGGCACCATCAGCGAGCGGAAAGGCTGCTGCGCAGCGGGATGCGGCTCGCGGCCGACTGCGGCGCGCCGTACGTCGTCGGCACCGCGCGGTCGACCGGGGTGCACACGGACTGGCTCACCGGCAACTGGGCCGGCCTCGACGAACGCGCCGAGGCACTGATCGAGGAATACCGCGATCTGCTCCCGGTGACCAGCGAGCTGTCGCTCATCCTCGGCCTGCTCTCCGCCGCGCGCGGTGCCTGGGACCGCGCGGCGGAGCATTTCGCCGCGACCGCCGTCGACCAGCCGGGAAACGCTTTCACCCCGGTGGTGATCGCCGCGCACGGCGGGATCGCCGCGATGCTGCTCGCCCAGGACTCCGTCGAGACGGCGGTGACACAGGTCGATCGGGGCCTGGAGTTGTTGCGTACCAAGGGTGTCTGGGCATGGGCCGGTGACCTGCTCCCGGTCGCCGCCGACGCGTACTGCCTCGGCGGGCGGGCGAACGCGGCCCGCGCGCTGCTCGGCGAGTTCGAACGCGAGATCAGCACGCTCGACGCGCCGATGGCCCACGCCGCGCTCGCCGCCTGCCGCGGCATCGTGGCCGCGCACCACGGCGAGCTGCCGGACGCGGTCAAGTCCTTCGACGACGCCCGCGGCCAGTACGAACGGCTGCCCGCTCCGTATCACGCCGCGCTGGCTTCCGAGCGGCTCGCGCACTGCCGCCTCCGCCAAGGCGATCCCGCCGCGGCCGCCACGTTCACCGAGCTGGCCGAGGTGTTCGACGGGCTCGGCGCCGCCCGTGACGCCGCCCGCTGCCGCCACGCCTACCGTTCGACCGGCGCCGTCACGCCGTCCCGCCGCGGACGCCGTGGTTACGGCGACGAGCTCTCACCACGCGAGCGCGACGTCGCGCGGCTGCTGGCCGAGGGACACACGAACCGGGAGATCGCCGAGGTGTTGTTCCTCTCACGGCGCACGGTGGAACAGCACGTCGCGAGCGTGCTGCGGAAGCTCAAGGTGCGCTCGCGCGGCGAGCTGGCCGCGTCGCGTTGACTTCAAGCTCCCTTTAAGTTCTACCTTCGCTGGTGTACTCGCAACGGACGAAGGAACCAGCGAAATGACCAAGAAGATTCTTGTCACCGGCGCTACCGGGAACGTCGGCGGCGCGCTCATCGCCCAGCTCGCCGGACGCGACGACGTCACGGTGCGCGCCCTTGTGCGCCACCCCGAGGCCGCCAAGCTCCCGGACGGCGTGGAGGCCGTGCGCGGCGACCTGAACGATCCCGCGAGCCTGCACGCCGCGCTGACCGGCGTCGACAGCGTGTTCCTGGTGTGGCCGCTGCACCCCGGTGGGCAGGCCGGGCCCGTGGTGGACGTCATCGCCGAACACGCGACCCGCGTCGTCTACCTGTCGTCCTCGGCGGTCGACGACGGGGCGGACCCGATCACCAACTCCCACGCCGCGCTCGAAGCCGTCATCCGCGCTTCCGGTCTACAGTGGACATTCCTGCGCGGCGGCGGGTTCGCGGCCAACGCGCTCGGCTGGGCACCGCAGATCCGCGAGGACCGCGTCGTCCGCTGGCCGTACGGCGCCGCCGTCCGCACCCTCGTCCACGAAAAGGACCTCGCCGCCATCGGGGTGCTGGCGCTGACGACCGACGACCACGTCGGCAAGGCCTACGCGCTCACCGGCCCGGAACAGCTCAGCCAGCGCGACCAGGTCCACGCGATCGGCGAGGCGATCGGCACCCCGGTCCGCTGGGAGGAACAGTCCCGGTCCGAGGCCCGCGCCGACCTCCTCGCGCAGGGCTGGCCGGACACGCTGGTCGACGCCGTCCTCGACGCGTGGGCGGGCATGGTCGAGCACCCGGAGAAGGTCTCACCGACGTTCCGCGACCTCACCGGCCACGACCCGCACACCTTCGCCGACTGGGCCGCCGACCACGCCGAAGCCTTCCGCTGAGCCCGCGTTCAGGGGATCACCGGGGCGTCCTCGGGCATCGCCGTCGCCCGCTTCACCGACTCCAGCAGCAGCTGCGAGACGTCCCGCACGTCGACGTTCTCACCGCGCTGCTCGCTCTGCCGCTGCACCAGTCCGTCGGAGATCATCACGCGGCAGAACGGGCAGCCGGTGACGATCGTCTCGGCCTCGGTCGTGAGGGCCTCGTCGACGCGTTCGAGGTTGATGCGCTTGCCGATCTGCTCCTCCATCCACATGCGCGCGCCGCCCGCGCCACAGCACAGCGACCGGTCCGCGTGCCGCGGCATCTCGGCGAGCGTCGCGCCGGCGGCCCCGACCAGATCGCGCGGCGGCGTGTAGACCTTGTTGTGGCGCCCCAGATAGCACGGGTCGTGGTAGGTGACGCTCGGCCCGCTGTCGTCGACCGCCTTCACCGGCGTCAGCCTGCCCGTGCGCACCAGCCGGTTCAGCAGCTGCGTGTGGTGCACGACCTCGTAGTGCCCGTCGAGCTCCGGATACTCCCTGCCGAGGGTGTTCATGCAGTGCGGGCAGGTGGTGACGATCTTGCGCAGCCGCGGTTCCCGGCCCTCGAACACCGCGTTCAGCGTCTCCACGGTCTGCTGCGCCATCATCTGGAACAGGAACTCGTTGCCCGAGCGCCGCGCCGGATCGCCGGTGCAGGATTCGTCCGTGCCGAGCACGACGTACTCCACGCCGGCGATGTGCAGCAGTTCGGCGGTCGCGCGCACGGTTTTGCGGGCGTTGTCGTCGAACGCGCCCGCGCAGCCGACCCAGTAGACATACTCGACGTCCGCGCCGAGTTCGCCGTCGAACACCGGAACGTCGAACCCGAGGTCCTTGGTCCACGCCAGGCGCTCGGAGTTGTTCTGGCCCCAAGGATTCCCCTTGTTCTCCAGGTTGCGGAACAACACGCCCAGTTCGCTCGGGAACGCGGATTCGATCATCACCTGATAGCGCCGCATGTCGACGACGTGGTCGACGTGCTCGATGTCCACCGGGCACTGCTCGACACACGCCCCGCACGTCGTGCACGACCAGAGCACGTCCGGATCGATCACGCCGTTCTCCTCGGCGGTGCCGACCAGCGGACGTGCTTCCGGATTCTCCTTACCGCTCAGGACATACGGCGCCTCTTCGAAGAGGTGGTCCCGCAGCCCCATCACGAGCAGCTTGGGGGACAATGGCTTTTCCGTGTTCCACGCCGGGCACTGCGACTGGCAGCGGCCGCATTCGGTGCAGGTGGCGAAGTCCAGCATGCCCTTCCAGGTGAAGTCCGCGATCTTGCCGCGGCCGAAGACGTCGTCCTCGTCCGGGTCCTCGAAGTCGATCGGCTTGCCCTTCGACTCCATCGGCAGCAGCGGGCCGAGCGCGTCGGGCAGCCGTTTCGCGGTGACGTTCACCGGTGCCAGGAAGATGTGCAGGTGCTTGGAGTACAGCACAATGCTGAGGAACGACAGCATGACACCCAGGTGCAGCAACAGCCCGACCGTCTCCAGCGGCTCGTTGACACCGAGCCCGAGCGGCCGCAGCAGATCGCCGACGCCGAGGGAGACGAACGCGCCCGAGTCGTACGGGAAGTGACCCGCCGCCGAGGACGCGCCGCGGAACAGGAACATCGTCCAGACCACGTTGAAGATCATGATCAGGATCAGCCACGCGCCGCCGGTGTGCGAGCCGTAGAACCGCGACGCCCGCTCCTTGCGGTCCGGGGCCTGCCGGATCCGGATCACCGCGAACACGCCCAGCGAGACGGCGACCGCGACCGCGATGAAGTCCTGGAGGAAGCCCAGCACGGACCAGCGGCCGATCCAGGGGATGTGGAAGTCCTCGTCGAACAGCGCGCCGTACGCCTCGAGGTACACCGACGCGAGGATCACGAAGCCCCAGAACGTGAAGAAGTGCGCGAGCCCCGGTACGGACCATTTCAGCAGCTTGCGCTGCCCGAACACCTCGCGCAGGTGCGCGGCCACGCGACGCCCCAGTTCGTCGGACCGGCCGGTGTCCGGCTGGCCGGACCGGATCAGCCGGACGAGGAACGCGACCCGCCTGCCGGCGAACGCCAGCCCCGCGACGGTCATGAGCAAACCGAGAATCAGACGAACGAGCACGAGTCCTCCACGACGGCGGTTCTTCTACGGGGACGCGATCGGCAAGTGGCTCAATGCGAGCCGGTGTAGTACCGGCACGCCTTGCACGCGTACCGCATCTTCGCCACCCGCCAGCGTTTCCGGTACAGCTCGGGATTTCCCGGCCGCGGTGGGCACACGCCCAGCCGCTCGTACCGCCGGATCCGCTCGCCCGTTTCGTACAGCTCGGTCACGTGCCCGAGATACGCGCGCCGGACGGCGAGTTCGGCTGTCAGGCTTCTGGCGAGGGTGTCCCGGCAGAAGCGGTGGAGGAGTCCCAGATCGGGGAGCCCGCCGAAGCCGGCCACGGCGTGTTCGTCGACGACGCCGTAGCCGGGGTGATCGAGTTTTCCGGTGAGCCGCACCGGAAGCGCGCAGTGCGCGCAGCGAAGGGTGCACGTCAGGCACGCGGTGACATGTCTGAGCCTGCGCTCGCGCGGACCGTCTCCGATCACTGGCCGCACGCGCCACCCCATGGTGCCTCCTCGGACCGGCGATGTGATCGACGCCACCCTTACTGGAGGGTAATGAGGTGCCCCGGAAAAACGACAGGACCAAACGGACTAGTTTGGAGCGCCTGAAAAGCGCAGCGCGTAACGGATCTCCGGTCAGATCACCTTGACGGTCACGAGCAACGTGCCGGATTCGCGCAGTTTCACCGGGATGTCGCCGGTGTGATCCGGGGTGAAACCGATGTCCTCCGGATCACCGGGATCGACGTCGGCGCTCTTGTCCGGATAACCGGCCACGTCGATGTTCTGGTGCACATCGGAGGTCACGTTGATCTTGATCCGCTGACCTTTCTGCAGCTTGAGCACCCCGGGCCGCGGTGAGACCTCGCCCTTCGCGTACACGATGTTGACCTGGGCGTCGGCGCCGCTCGCGGCCGGGCCGCGCACGACGTCGGTTTCGGGGCTCGACTGCGGCGGAGTCGAAGCGGACGTCGAGCCCGAATCGCCCGTCGGGGACGAACAAGCGACCGCGGCGAAGGCCGCGAAGGCCACAACCGGAACAACACTCCACCTCATCGGCGGCACCTCCTCGCGCAAGCGTTCATTCGTATGGCGGTACCCCGCCTCGCGAACCGTGAATCGCCGAAGCGGGGAGAGCCGCCTCACATCGTCCACTGTAGACATCGCCGGTGAGTCACGCATTGCCTTGTCCGCCGCGGCGGGGTTACTCTCGATCAAGGATTGGACTGGACCAAGAACGGACCTTTCCCCGGCAAAGGAGCCCAGCGTGCGGCGACGTCAATTCCTGGTCCTGAGCGCCTTGACCCCGGTGGCGATGGCACTGCCCGCCACGGCCGGCGCGAGCGAAACAGCACGGCACCGATTCGGCTTCGCCGCCGACGGCAGCACGTTCCTGCTGGACGACAAGCCGTTCCAGATCCGCAGCGGCGAACTGCATCCGGCGCGGATCCCGGTCGAATACTGGCGGCACCGGATCCGGATGGCGAAGGCGATGGGTATGAACACCATCGCGGTCTACGTCATGTGGAACTACGTCGAAGAGCGCGAAGGCGTCTTCGATTTCGAGACCGAGCGGCGCGACGTCACCGCGTTCATCCGGCTGTGCGCGGCGGAGGGCATGTGGGTACTGCTGCGGCCCGGCCCGTACGTCTGCGCCGAATGGGATCTCGGGGGCATTCCGCCGTATCTGTTGCGCCACAAGGACATCAAGCTCCGGGTCCGGCGTGCCGAGGATCCGCGTTACTTCGCCGCGGTACAACGGTACGCCGAGGCGCTGAGCCGCCGCGTCCGGCCGCTGCTCGTCGCCAACGGCGGGCCGATCCTGATGGTCCAGGTCGAGAACGAGTACGGCTCCTACGGCAGCGACACGACCTACCTCGAGGAGATCCGGCAGCTGTGGATCTCGAACGGTGTACCAGGCCCCTTCTACACGCAGGACGGGCTCGCCCAGGTCCGGCAGAACCACACCGTCGTCACCGGTGGCGCCATCGGCCTCAGCGGGGGTGACGCCGCACAGATCGCGGGGGCACGGCAGTCGTTCCCGGATGTCCCCGCCATGGCGGGCGAGGTCTACCCCGGCTGGCTCACGCACTGGGGCGAACCGGCGTTCGCCGGTAAGGACAGCGACGTTTCGGCACAGCTCAAGGGATTCATGACCGGCGGGCTGTCGTTCAACCTGTACATGATCCACGGCGGCACCAACTTCGGCTTCTGGGCCGGAGCCAACGCGCGCGACGATTCCGGCGCCTACCAGCCGGACATCACCAGCTACGACTACAACGCGCCGATCACCGAACAAGGCGCCGCCGGACCGCGTTACCACGCCTACCGCTCGATCGTCGGCGGCGCCGTCCCCGATCCGCTTCCGCCGGTCCCCGCCCCGGTCCCGACGTACACCTCCGAAGGCAGGACGTTCACTCCCACGCCCTTCGCCTCCCTGTGGGACAACCTCCCGGCACCGCTGCGCTCGTCGCGACCGCAGCCGATGGAGGCCCACGGACAGAACTCCGGCTTCGTCCTGTACCGCACCAAGATCGACCGCTACTCCGGCGGGAAACTGGACATCCGCTGGGTACACGACTACGCCACGGTGTTCGTCGACGGCCGTTACGCGGGCGGGTTTTCGCGTGCCCGGATTCCGGCCGCCCTCGCCACCCGGCTCAACGTCACCAACGACAATCTGCCGCTCACCCTTCCGCCGGGCTCCGGTTCGCCGACGCTCGACATCGCGGTGGAAGGCATGGGACGCACCAACTTCGGCCACGCCCTGGTCGACCGCAAGGGCATCCTCGAGTCCGTCTCGCTGCGCGGAGCCGAACTCACCGGCTGGGAGGTGTTCCCGCTGCCGATGGACTCGAAGTTCATCGAGACGCTGCGCACCCACGTCAGCGATCCCGGCAGGCCGGGCCTGTTCTTCCGGCTCACCTTCGACGTGTCCACCCTTGGCGATACCTATGTCGACATGTCGAGGTGGACCAAGGGCGTGGTCTGGGTGAACGGCCACAACCTCGGCCGCTACTGGACGATCGGCCCACAGCATCGGCTCTTCTGCCCGGCGCCGTGGCTGCGGCGGGACCGCAACGAACTCGTCGTGTTCGACCTGCACCAGACCACTGCCTCGCCGATCGGTTTCGCGGCCACGCTCGCGGCCTCCGAGGCCGAACGGGCACGATAATCGCGCTCGACGGGCAGGAGACGTTACTCGAATCGCCTCGCCAGGTTAGATTCCGCCGTCAGGCGGCGCGGTTACGCCTGGCTATCCACTGTGGACGGCGGTGCCGCTTCGTCCCGAGACGCCGAGCCAGGAAGCGATACCGTGCGAGACATCACCGAGCTTGTCGACGTGCCCTACCCGTCGTGGCCGATGCTGGCCGACGCACTCGCCAGCAGCTTCACCAGCCATGTCGTGCTGCCACCGGATCCGGAGCAATGCCAGGCAACGCTGCTCCAGCTCCAGGTGACCGCGCGCTCGCCACTGGGCGCGATCGCGCTGAACACCGGCGGCATCCTGGTGCACGACGGGTGGCTGCGCGTCTATGGCGGGTCCGGTGGCGGCCCGGACGGGCTGCCCAGCATGGCGGAGGTCAACGGGTTCCCCTCGACGGCCGAAGAAGGCTGGCAACCGGCTGCGGGCCTCATCATCGCCCACGACGTGCTCGGCGGTGTGTTCGCGCTGAACGGGATGGAGCACGAACAGCACGGCAGGCCCGGCGCGCCCGGCAGCGTCGTGTACTTCTCGCCTTCCAGCCTGGTCTGGGAAGACCTGGAGATGGGGCACAGCCAGTGGCTCACCTGGCTGCTGGACGGCGGCGCCGCGGGGCACTACCACGACCTGCTCTGGCCGACCTGGCGCACCGAGGTGGCCGAACTCGGCCTGCGGGACGGCATCACGGTGTACCCGTTCCTCTGGTCGCAGGAAGCGCAAGAGGATATGGCCGCCACCACGCGCAAACCGGCGCCGCTGACGCAGATCCTCGATCTGCACGCCGGTTTCTGCGACCAGCTGGGCCTCGCTCAGCCGGGCGAACTGGGCGCGAGTCCCGTTCAGGGGTGACGACCCGCGAGGACACAGAACTCGTTCCCCTCCGGATCGGCGAGCGTCACCCAGCTCTCCTCGCCCGTCTGACCGACGTCGGCGTGTTTCGCGCCCAGCTCGAGCAGACGACGGACCTCTTCGTCCTGCTCCCGGTCGGTCGCGTTGAGGTCGATGTGGAGCCTGTTCTTGACGGTCTTGCCCTCGGGCACGCGCGCGAAGGTCAGCGTCGGCGGCACCGGCCCGAGACGGTTCCTGCCCTCGGGCACCTCGGGAGAGCCGATGGTGACGAGCCCGTCCTCTTCGCCCTGCACCTCATAGCCGAGCACTGCGCACCAGAACCGGGCGAGGCCTTGGGGATCGGCGCAGTCGATCGCGAGCTCGGTGAACTTACTGGCCATCTCAGGATCTCCCAGTCAAGTAGCGGACCCGCCGTGGCGAGAGGGGTCACGCGCGGTGAAACCCACGGTACCTTGATCACGCGCCCGGCGCGGACCCCGGCCACCGAGTGACGCCCTGGTGTGCCTGGGAGCCAACGCCTGGAACTTGAGCAGTCACACCCGAGGCTGCCGCACTGTCTACAAAGGACGCGATCTCGGTCGAATTGCCGCGTGCTCCGGCGAGCCTTCCAGCCTGGTCGCCACGCGACCGCGCCTCGCTCTTTCCCGTGGGCCGGCGCGCCAGCGATGCACGCCATCCGGCACACCCTGCACTCACCGTGACCTCCGTACCGAAGGCAGGCACGACGTGGCTGAAAATCCTTACACAGCAAGGAAAAGCGCGTTTTGCAGGTTCACCCGATCGATAGCACACATGTTCGATCAGGCGGCGTATCGTGGAGGTATGTCAGTCGACAGCAACACCTCCGCGACGCGCACCGAGTGGTGGCGCGCCGATGTCGGCTGCCTGCTGGACAGGCTCCTGGAGTCCGAGTGTGTGCAGCGCCGCGAAGCCGCGGTCCAGGGCGAGGTCATGGCCGAACTCGAACGCCGCGGAATCCGCGACACCACCGGATACGGAAGTCTCGTGCGACTGTTGCAGGAGACGCTGAACATCCCGTATGCCGAGGCGAAAGCTCGCGCGGCGCGAGCACTGGCGCTCAATAGCACCCGCGACCTGACTTCCGGAGAGCAGCCGCCTACTGCGCCCGCGACGGCGCAGGCCGCGAGCGAGGGTGCGGTCGGCGCCGCGCAGATCGACGAGATCCTGCGGGTGCTGGACAAGCTTCCCCAGACCGTGTCGGTGCAGGATCGGGAGCAGGCGGAGAAAATCCTCGCCGAACTCGCCCGCGCGGCTGGTCCCCGGGAGATCCGCGCTGCCGGACGACGCCTGCTGAGCCAGCTCGACCCCGACGGGAAAGAGCCCAAAACCCGGGAACCGAAACCCTTCCAACCCGAGTTCTCCATCGCCCCACACCGCGACGGCGGACACCAGATCAAAGCCCGCGTCGATGACGAAACCTCCGCACGCCTGCAAGCCATGCTCGACCCACTCGCCAAACCCCGCCCCGCCACCGAAGAAGACGGACGCGACACCCGAACCCAGTGGGAGCGACGCGGGTGCGCGTTCTCGGAACTGGTGCGGATGTGGGCCGAACACCCCGACCTGCCCACCCAAGCCGG
>NZ_JBHYIQ010000165.1:0-14708 GCF_042739895.1 Amycolatopsis sp. NPDC059021 | reverse complement strand
TGTGGCAGGCGCACGGTGTCCGGCCGGACGCGGTGATCGGCCACTCCCAGGGCGAGATCGCGGCCGCGTGCGTGGCGGGGGCGCTGTCGCTCGAATACGGGGCGAGGGTGGTCGTACTGCGCAGCCGGGCGATCGCCGAGCTGCTGGGCGGGCGCGGTGGCGGGATGCTCTCGGTCGGCCTGTCCGCGGCGGAAGTGGCGCCGCGACTGGCCAAATGGCCCGGCCGGATCTCGGTGGCCGCCGACAACGGGACCCGGTCCGCGGTGCTGTCCGGGGACGGCGCGGCGCTCGACGAGCTGGCGGCCGAGCTGATCGCCGGGGACATCCGCGCCAAGCGGGTCCCGGTGGACTACGCGTCGCATTCCGGGCACGTCGACGATCTGCGGGAACGGCTGCGGGCCGACCTCGCCGCGCTGACGCCGGGCGAAGGCACCGTCCCGATGGTGTCCACGGTGACCGGGAGCCGGATCGGCGCGGGCGAGCTCGACGCGGACTACTGGTTCGCGAATCTCCGTGGCACGGTCCGGTTCGCGCCGGTCGTGCGGGAGCTCGTCGCCGGCGGGCACGCCGTGTTCGTGGAGGTCAGCCCCCATCCGGTGCTGACGATGAGCGTGCAGGAAACCGCCGACGAACTCGACCGGCCCTGCGTCGTGGCCGGGACGCTGCGCCGGGACGAGGGCGGTCCGGACCGGTTCGCCCGGTCGGCCGCGGAGTTGTACGTACGCGGCGCGCGGGTCGATTGGAGCGCCTTCCCGCCGCGCGGCCGGACCGTCGACCTGCCGACGTATCCGTTCCAGCACAAGCGATTCTGGATCACGCCCGAGGGTACCGGCATGATCGCCGAAGACACCGCCGCACCTGTCGTGCCGTCGGCGGACGACGAGTTGTGGGACGAAATCGACCGGGGGGACACCGCCGCGCTCGCCGCCCGACTCGGCGTCGCGGACGAAGCCGCCGGCGCGGTGCTGCCCGCTCTTGCCGCCTGGCACCGGCGACGGCGGCTCGACCGCACCGTGGATTCCTGGCGCTACCGGGTGCGGTGGCAGCCGGTACCGGTCACGCGTGCCGAACTCACCGGCAGCTGGCTGGTCGTCGTACCCGGGGACGCCGTCGCCGCCGGCCCGGTGCTGAGCGGGCTGGCGGCGCGCGGCGCGCGAGTGGTCGCGGTCGAGGCCGGCGACCCGGAACGCGGCGTGCTGGCGGATCGGCTGCGCGCGGAAGCGGCGGGCGCCCGCCCGGCCGGGATCCTCTCGCTGCTCGCGCTCGGCAAGGGCGATCCGATTCTCGGGACCCTCACCCTGCTGCAGGCCGTCGACGACGTCGGCGACCTCTCGGACGTACCCTGCTGGGTGCTCACCAGCGGCGCGATCGCCGTCGACGGCCTGGAGAGCGCGGACCCGGCGGCGGGAGCCCTGTGGGGCATGGGCAGCGTGCTCGCCCTGGACCGGCCGGGCGGCTGGGGCGGCATGATCGACCTCGACGGCACCGGCGAGCACGCCATCGCGGGCCTGTGTGCCGCACTGTCCGGATTGGACGGTGAGGACCAGCTCGCGGTCCGCCGGAGCGGTGTCCTGGCGCGCCGGCTGGTGCGCGCTCCCCGGGACACCGCGCCCGCCGGGACGTGGCGGCCGCGCGGGACCGTGCTCGTCACCGGGGGCACCGGCGCGGTCGGCGGACACGTCGCCCGGTGGCTCGCCGGCGCGGGTGCCGAGCGCCTCGTGCTGACGAGCAGGCGCGGCATGGCCGCCGACGGCGCCGCCGAACTGGTCGCCGGGCTGACGGAACTCGGCGTGGAGGCGACAGTCGAGGCCTGTGACGTCGCCGATGAAGACGCGATGCGCGCTCTCCTCGACGGCTTGCCGGAGCTGACCGCGGTGCTGCACGCCGCGGGCGAACTGCCGGACGAACCACCGCTCGCCGAGGTCACCCCGGAGGACTTCGCCCGTGCCATGCGCGCCAAGGTGCTCGGGGCCGAACATCTCGACCGGCTGCTCGGCGAGCGCCCGTTGGAAGCGTTCGTCGTGTTCTCCTCCGGTGCCGCGGTGTGGGGCACCGCGGGCAAGCCCGCCTACGCGGCCGCCAACGCCTATCTCGACGCGCTGATCCACCGCCGCCGCGCCGCGGGCCGTCCGGGAACCGCCGTCGCGTGGGGATCCTGGGGCGGCGGTGGCATGGTCGACGACGACACCGCGGCCCGGCTGCGCCGCCTTGGTCTGTCCGAAATGGACCCGGCGGTCGCGGTCGCGGCCCTGCGCTCGGCCCTGGACCGCGGCGAGAGCCACCTGGTCGTCGCCGACATCGACTGGTCGAGGTTCGCCCCCGTCCACGCCATGGCCCGGCCGCGTCCGCTGTTGCGCGCGCTGCCCGAGGCCGAGGCGGCACTCGGCACCCCCGAGCAAGACGCCGGCGAAACCTCCGGCGAGACCGCGCGGCGGCTGGCCACCCTCGAACCGGCCGACCGGGCGAGGGAAGTGCTCGCACTGGTGCGGGCCCAGTCCGCCGCCGTGCTCGGGCACGACGACGTGTCCGCGGTCGAGCCGGGACGGGCGTTCAAGGAACTGGGCACGGATTCGGTCGCCGCGGTCGACCTGCGCAACCGGCTCGCCGCCGTCACCGGCCTGCGGCTGCCCGCCGCGGTCGTGTTCGACCACGCCACCCCGAAGGCACTGGCGGAGCACCTGTCCGCGCTGCTCGGCGGCGATGAGACCGAGGCCGAGCCGGTGCTGGCCGCGGTCGACCGGCTCGCCGCGCTGGCCGCGGAGCTGTCCGGCCCGGAAATCGAACGCACCCGGATCGTCACGCGGCTCGGGGCCGTGCTCGACACGCTGTCCACCGCCCGGCGGGGCGGGGACGGCGAACCGCCCGCCCGGCTGGAAACGGCGTCCGCCGAGGACATGTTCGCGCTCATCGACCGAGAGCTCGGGACCTGACGGCTTCCGGGACCACTGCTCACCGCTGATCGACAAGAGGCTCAGGATGGCTGACGACGAAAAGCTGCTGGACTACCTCAAGCGTGTCACCACGACGCTGCACCAGACCCGTGACCGGCTCCGCGCCGTCGAAGCGGCCGCCACCGAGCCGGTCGCCGTGGTGGCGATGGCGTGCCGTTATCCCGGCGGGGTGCGGTCGCCGGAGGACCTGTGGCGGCTGGTGGCCGACGGGACCGACGCCATCGGCCCGTTCCCGGACGATCGCGGCTGGCCGTCCGGCACGCTGTTCGACGCCGATCCCGCCCGGCCGGGCACGAGTTACGTGCGCGAGGGCGGGTTCGTCGACGGTGCCGGCGAGTTCGACGCGGGCCTGTTCGGCATCTCGCCGCGGGAGGCGCTGGCGATGGATCCGCAGCAGCGGATCGTCCTCGAACTCGCCTGGGAAACCTTGGAACGAGCCGGGATCGCGCCGTTGTCGCTGCGCGGCGCCCCGGTCGGGGTGTACGTCGGCAGCGGCGGCCAGGACTACTACGAAGACCTCGCCGGTGGCGCGTCGGCGGCCATCGAGGACTTCATGAGCACCGGCAACGCCGCGTCGGTGCTCTCCGGCCGGATCGCGTACACGCTGGGGCTGGAAGGTCCCGCGCTGACCGTGGACTCCGCCTGCTCGTCGTCGCTCGTCGCACTGCACCTGGCGGCACAGGCGCTGCGGCGCGGGGAATGCTCGCTCGCGCTCGCGGGCGGCGTGATGATCATGTCGACGCCCGCGCCGTTCCTGGCGTTCAGCAGGCAGCGCGGCCTGGCACCGGACGGGCGGTGCAAGGCGTTCGCCGAGTCCGCCGACGGCACCGGCTGGTCCGAGGGAGCCGCCCTGCTGTTGCTGGAGAACCTCTCCGACGCCCGGGAGAACGGACATCCCGTGCTGGCGGTCGTGCGGGGCTCGGCGGTGAACTCCGATGGCGCCTCCAACGGCCTGACCGCGCCGAACGGGGTGTCCCAGCAACGGGTCATCCGGCAGGCACTGGCCGACGCCGGGCTGTCCGCGGCCGATATCGACGTCGTGGAGGGCCACGGCACCGGCACCGTGCTCGGCGACCCCATCGAGGCGCAGGCGCTGCTCGCCACCTACGGCAGGGACCGGCCCGCGGGACGGCCGCTGTGGCTGGGCTCGGTGAAGTCGAACATCGGGCACGCCCAGGCGGCCGCGGGGGTCAGCGGCGTGCTCAAGATGATCATGGCGATGCGGCACGGTGTCCTGCCGCGCACCCTGCACGTGACCGAGCCGACCAGCAGGGTCGACTGGTCGGCCGGGCAGGTGCGGCTGCTCACCCAGGCCAGGGACTGGCCTGGGGACCGGCCGCGCCGCGCGGGGGTCTCCTCGTTCGGGGTCAGCGGCACCAACGCGCACGTGCTCCTCGAACAGGCCGAGCACGAGGACGAGGAGGAAACGACGGCGGCGGACGGGGCCTGGCCGCGGGGCGTGCCGGTGCCGTGGCCGATCTCCGGCCAGGGCGCCGCGGCACTGGCGGCACAGGCCGGGGCGCTGGCGGCCGCGGTGGCGGGCCGGGATCCGGCCGACGTCGGTTTCTCGCTGGCGGCGACGCGATCCGCGCTGACCGACCGGGCCGTGACGTTCGACGGCACCGCCGCGCTGGACGACGCGGTGCGGGGAGTCGCCGGCAACGGGCTGACCGCGTTGCTCTTCAGCGGTCAGGGAGCACAGCGGGCGGGGATGGGAACCGGCCTGGCGGCGGCGTTTCCCGTCTTCGCCTCGGCCCTGGACGAGGTGTGCGCCGAGCTGGACCCGCTGCTGGGCTGTTCGCTCCGGTCGGCGATGGCCGGCGGCACCGGACTCGACGGGACCGCTCTCGCGCAACCCGCGTTGTTCGCGATCGAGGTCGCGGCCTTCCGGTTGCTGCGATCGTGGGGCGTCCGGCCGGATTTCCTGGTCGGGCACTCGATCGGCGAACTCACCGCCGCGCATCTTTCCGGTGTCCTCTCGCTGGCCGACGCGGCGAAGCTCGTCGCCGCCCGCGCGCGGTTGATGGCGGCGTTGCCCGAGGGGGGTGTGATGGTGGCGGTGGCGGCGACCGAGGACGAGGTGCGGCCGCTGCTGACCGAAGGTGTCTGGCTCGCCGCGGTGAACGGCTCGCGCTCGGTCGTACTGTCCGGTGTGGACAGTGCGGTGACCTCGGCGGTACGCGGCTTCGGCCGGGTGAAGCGGCTGTCGGTGTCGCACGCGTTCCACTCCGGGCTGATGGAGCCGATGCTGGCGGACTACCGCGCCGTCGCGGAATCGATCAGCTACGCGCCGCCCGGGATCCCCGTCGTGTCCACGGTGACCGGCGCGGTGGTTTCCGCGGCGGAACTGGGTTCGCCCGGTCACTGGGTGCGCAATGTGCGGGACACCGTCCGGTTCGCCGATGCCGTCGGCTGCCTGGCCGAGGCCGGTGTCAGCCGCATGGCCGAGGTCGGCCCGGACGCCGTGCTGACCGCCATGGTGCGGGAAACACGCGAAGACGTTTCCGTGGCGCCGATGATGCGCAGGGACCGTCCCGAGCCCGAAACGGCCGTGCGGGCGCTGGCCCGGCTGTGGACCTCCGGGGCCGACGTCGACTGGACGGCGTATTTCGCCGGCAGCGGGGCCCACCGGATCGCCCTGCCCACCTATGCGTTCCAGCGCAAGCGTTTCTGGCTCGACGCGCGCGCCAAACCCGGCGACGCCGCCGGGCTCGACGCGACCGGGCATCCGTTGCTTGGCGCGGCCATGACGCTGGCGGACGCCACGGGGACGGTGCTCACCGGCACCGTGTCGACCGGAGGGCATCCCTGGCTCGCCGATCACCGTGTCGGCGACGTGGTCGCCTTGCCCGGTACGGCGTTCGTAGAACTCGCCCTCCAGGCGGGCGAGCAAGCCGGGCACGGCCGGATCGCCGAACTCGCGCTGGACGCCCCGCTGGTGCTGGGCGAGGGCGACACCGTGCGGATACAGGTCCTGGTGGGCGCGCGGAAGAGCGACGGCACCCGGTCGGTGGGTGTGTACTCCCGGCCGGAGCCGGACGCCGCCGCATCGTGGACGAGGCATGCCGAGTGCACGCTCACCACCCCGGCTCCCACGCCCGCTCCGCTCGCCGAGTGGCCGCCTTCGGAGGCCGTCCCGGTTCCGCTGGACTCGCTTTACGACGACTTCGCCGATAGCGGCCTGGTCTACGGTCCGGCCTTCCGTGGCCTGACCGCGGTGTGGTCGCGTGGCGAGGAGATCTTCGGCGAAGTGCGCCTGCCCGAGCAGCTCCGCGCGGACGCCGCGCGGTTCGGGCTGCATCCGGCCGCGCTGGACGCGGCGACCCACGCGTTGCGTGCGGCCGCGGCGGATTCCGGCGGCGAGGGCCGGGTTCCGGTTGCCTGGTCCGGCGTGCAGCTCCACGCCGCGGGCGCGGACGTACTGCGGTTCCGGTTCACCCCGGCGGGCGGGGACGGCTACGCGGTCGCCGTGTTCGACGCGCTCGGTGCTCCGGTGGCGACGATGGACGCCGCCGTGTTCCGCGCCGTTTCGCCGTCGCGGGTCGCGCCGCGTGCCCCGCTGTACCGGCTGGACTGGCAGCCGGTGACCGCCGGACCCGCCGGACTCGCCGGACAGGGGAAGGCCGCCGTGGTCGAACCGGCCGCCGGGTCGAGTGCGGCGCAGGTCCGCGCGGCGGCGCGCGCGGCGCTCGCCGCGGCTCAGAACCTGGTGGCGGACAAGGAATCCACGGCGACCATGGTCGTGGTGACCCGGGGCGCGGTGGCGGTCGGGGACGAGCCGCTCACCGATCTCGCCGGCGCGGCCGTGTGGGGCCTGATCCGCGCGGCACAGGCCGAGCACCCGGACCGGTTCCTGCTGCTCGACCTGGACACCGGGACCGACCTGGACGCCGTCCTGCCGTCGGCGCTCGCGACCGGTGAGCCGCAGCTGGCCGTGCGCGAGGGCGTGCTGCACGCCGCCCGGCTCGTCCGGACCGCCCCGGCCGGTGCGGCGGTCCGTCTCGAAGGGACGGTCATGGTCACCGGGGCTTCCGGCGCGCTGGGCGGGATCATGGCGCGGCACCTGGTGACCGCGCACGGAGTACGGGAGCTGGTGCTGCTCAGCCGCGGCGGGGACCTGGCCGGGCTGGCGGGTGAACTCACCGGCCTCGGCGCGCAGGTGCACACCGTGGCGTGCGACGTCGCCGACCGTGACGCGGTGGCCGCGGTGCTGACCGCGCATCCGGTGACGGCGGTCGTGCACGCCGCGGGCGTGCTGGACGACGGCGTGCTGACCGCGCTGACCCCGGACAGGCTGGACGCCGTGCTGGCCGCGAAGGTCGACGGCGCGCTGCATCTGCACGAGCTGACGGACGGGGCGCTGCTGTTCTTCTCCTCGGTTTCGGGCACGCTCGGTGCCGCGGGCCAGGCGGGCTACGCGGCCGCGAACGCTTTTCTCGACGCGCTGGCCGCACATCGCCGCGCCGGCGGCAGGCCCGCGTTGTCGCTGGTGTGGGGGCCGTGGGAAGACGGCATGGCGGCCGCGCTCGGCGAGCACGACCGGGCCCGGCTCGGCCGCGGCGGGCTGCGCCCACTGTCCGAAGTGGAGGGACTGGCTGCTTTCGACGCGGCGCTGGCGGGCACCGGTCCGGTCGTCGTGCCGGTCGGGCTCGACCTGGCCGCGTTGCGTGGCGCGGGCGACATTGCCGCACCACTGCGCGGGCTCGTCGGCGAAGTCCGGTCCGGGAACCGGGCGGCGACGTCGTTCGCGGCGGGTTTCGACGGGCTCGGCGCCGGCGCGCGCCGGGAAGCCGTACTGGAGCTGATCCGTACCCGGCTGGCCGCGGTGCTGGGGCACTCCGGCCCCGCCGACATCGATCCCGGCCGGGAGTTCCAGCAACTCGGACTGGACTCGCTCACCGCGGTCGAACTCCGCAACGGGCTTGCCGAGGCCACCGGTGCGCGGCTGCCCGCCACGGTGGTCTTCGACCACCCCACGGCCGAACTGCTCGCCGGCCACCTCGTCACCGTCCTGGACGGATCGGCCGAGCGCGCCACCACGACGACACGGCCCCGGCACAGCGACGAACCGATCGCGATCGTCGGCATGGCTTGCCGGCTCCCCGGTGGCGTCGAGTCCCCGGACGATCTCTGGCGGCTGGTGGCCGAAGGCGGCGACGCCATCGGCGCTTTCCCGGCGGACCGCGGCTGGGCGGTGGACGAGCTGGTCGACCCGGCCGGTGCACGACCCGGTACCAGCTACGTCGGTCAGGGCGGATTCCTGCACACCGCGGGCGAATTCGACGCGGCGTTCTTCGGCATCTCGCCCAAGGACGCGGCCGCGCTGGACCCGCAACAGCGGTTGCTGCTCGAGGAGTCGTGGGCTGCGCTGGAACGGGGCGGGATCGACCCGGTCTCCCTGCGCGGCAGCCGGACGGGCGTCTACGCGGGCGTGCAGTACCACGACTACGTCGGCAGCAACAGCACCGGCGCGATCGTGTCCGGCCGCGTCGCGTACACCCTCGGTCTGGAAGGGCCCGCGGTGAGCGTGGACACGGCGTGCTCGTCGTCGCTGGTGGCCGCGCACTGGGCCGCGCAGGCCCTGCGCCAGGGCGAGTGCACGCTCGCCGTCGCGGGTGGCGTGACGGTGATGGCCACGCCCGAGACCTTCGTCGAGTTCAGCCGCCAGGGCGGGCTGGCACCGGACGGGCGGTGCAAGGCGTTCGCCGCGGCCGCCGACGGCACGGCGTGGTCCGAAGGCGTGGGCGTCGTGGTGCTGGAACGGCTTTCCGACGCTGTCCGCCACGGCCACCGGGTGTTCGCGGTGCTGCGCGGCAGCGCGATCAACCAGGACGGCGTGTCCAACGGGCTCACCGCGCCGAACGGGCCCGCGCAGCAGCGGGTGATGCGCCGGGCGCTGGCCGCCGCCGCGCTCGATCCGTCCGATGTGGACGCCGTGGAGGCACACGGCACCGGCACCCGGCTCGGTGACCCGATCGAGGCGCAGGCGCTGATCGCCACCTACGGCCAGGACCGGCCGTCCGATCGTCCACTGTGGATCGGCACGGTGAAGTCGAACCTCGGCCACACCCAGGCCGCCGCCGGGATCGTCGGCCTGATCAAGATGACCATGGCGCTGCGGCACGGCGAGCTGCCGATGACCCTGCACGTGGACACCCCCTCGCCGGAGGTCGACTGGTCGGCGGGGCACGTGCGGCTGCTCACCGGGAACACCCCGTGGCCGCAGACCGGCAGGCCGCGGCGGTTCGCCGTGTCGTCCTTCGGGGTCAGCGGCACCAACGCGCATGTCGTCGTCGAAGAACCCCCGGCTGTCACGGTCTCCGGGGAGGATTTCGGCGGGCGCGTGCTCTGGCCGGTCTCCGCGCGTGGTGCGGCGGCGTTGCGCGCCAAGGCCGAGCAGTTGCTGGGATTCGTCGACAGCGTGGACGACGAACCCGCGGTCATCGGTCGCGCGCTCGCCACGACGCGTTCGGCGTTCGAGCACCGGGCGGTACTGATCGGCCGCCGCCGTCCGGAGTTCCTGCGCTCCCTGATGGCTCTCGCCGACGGCGAGGAGGCACCCGGCCTGGTCGAGGGCGTGGCGCGATCCGGTGGTCGCCTCGCGTTCCTGTTCGCGGGCCAGGGAGCCCAGCGCACCGGAATGGGATCGGCGCTGGCCGAGGAGTTCCCGGTGTACGCGTCGGCCTTCGCCGAGGTGTGCGCCGCACTCGACCGGCACCTGGAGCGGCCACTGGCCGAGATCGTCACGGGCGATCTGGAGGACACCGGGTACGCCCAGCCCGCCCTCTTCGCGGTCGAGGTGGCGTTGTTCCGGCTGCTGGAATCCTGGGGCGTATCGCCGGACGTGGTGGCCGGGCACTCGGTCGGCGAGATCGCCGCCGCCCACGTCGCCGGAGTGCTGTCGCTGCCGGACGCGTGCGCGCTCGTCGCGGCGCGCGGCAGGCTGATGAGCGCCCTGTCGCCGGGTGGGGCGATGATCTCCGTGGCGGCAGGCGAAAGCGAGGTCCGCCCGCTGCTCGGCGAGGTCGATCTCGCCGCGGTCAACGGGCCGGGTGCGGTCGTCCTGTCCGGGGCCGAGGACGCGGTCGTGGCGCTGGCCGGCCGGTTCGGGGCCCAGGGCAGGCCGGTCACCCGGCTACGGGTGTCGCACGCGTTCCACTCCCGGTTGATGGAACCGATGCTCGCCGAGTTCGCCGAGACCGCGGCGCGGCTGGACTACCACCCGCCGCGCGTCGCGGTCGTGTCCACCGTGACCGGCGGGCCGGTCGCGCCCGGGGAGTTCGCCTCGGCGGACTACTGGATCCGGCAGGTCCGTGCCACGGTCCGGTTCGCCGACGCGATCGAGGCCCTCGCCGGATCCGGCGTCACCCGGTACACCGAACTCGGCCCCGACGGCACGCTGTCGGCGCTGACCACCGAGTGTCTCGGCGACCGTGCCGGGGACTGCACGGTGACACCCACGATGACCAAGGACGGCGCGGAGCCGCAGGCCGTGCTGACCGCCGTGGCGAGGTTGCACGTGAGCGGCCGCTCGCCGGACTGGGAAGCCGTCTACTCGCACACTCCGGCGCGCCCGGTCGACCTGCCGGTGTATCCGTTCCAGCGGCGCCGGTACTGGATCGACGCCACCGCGGGCGCCGAACGGGACAGTGGCGGACATCCGTTGCTGGACACCGTGACGGAGCTGGCCGAGGCCGAGGGCGTCCTGCTGACCGGCACGCTGTCCGCCGGCGCCCAGCCGTGGCTGGCCGACCACGTGGTGGACGGCATGATCCTGTTCCCCGGCACGGGATTCGCCGAGATGGCCGTGCACGCGGGCGACGTCACGGGCAGCCCGCGTATCGACGAGCTGACCTTGCTCGCGCCGCTGGTGCTCCCGGACGGCGAGGCGCTGCGGGTCCAGTGCGCGGTGTCCGGGCCGGACGGGACGGGCAGGCGCAGGCTCGCCATCCACTCCCGGCCCGGCGGTGCCGGCGAGCTGCCGTGGACCCGCCATGCCGAGGCGGTTCTGGCGCCCTCGGGCCCGGCTCCCGCGGCCGGCCTCACCGAATGGCCGCCGGCGGGCGCCGAACCGGTGGTGGTCGACGGGATGTACGACGAGCTGGCGGCCGCGGGCCTCCGCTACGGCCGGACCTTCCGGGGGATACGGGCCGCGTGGACGCGGGGCGCCGAGGCGTTCGCCGAGGTGACCCTTCCGTCCGATGTGGACGTCGCGGGTTTCGGTGTGCACCCGGCGCTGTTCGACGCCGCGTTGCACGCCATCGGGCTGAGCGGTGCCGCGGACGCCGATCGCGGCCTGCCGTTCTCCTGGACCGGGGTGGAACTGCACGCGGTCGGCGCGACCACCGTGCGGGTCCGGGTCCGCGGCAGCGCCCCCGGAGTGGCCACAGTGGACATCGCCGACGCGGCGGGCCGGGCCGTCGCGACGGTCGAGTCGTTGCGGCTGCGGCCGATGGCCGCGCGCCGGGAAACCGTACTGGGCACGGACTCGCTGTTGCGGATCGAGTGGCGGGCCGTCACCACCGAGCCCACGGCGGCGCCGTCGGGCTGGGCCCTGCTCGGCCCCGATCACCTCGGCCTCGCCGGCCGGCTCGGGGCACGGCTCGTGCCAGGACTCGACGACGTCGGCCCCGGCACCGAGGTTCTGGTGGTGCCGGTCGGCGACGGCCCGGTGCACGAGGAGACCGAACGGATGCTCGCGCTGCTGCGGTCCTGGGTCGCCGAGGACCGGTTCGCCGGGACGACCCTCGCCGTGGTGACCCGGGTCGCGGTCACCGCCACCACCGAGGACGTCCCGGACCTGGCCGGTGCCACGGTGGCCGGCCTGGTGCGGTCGGCGCAGGCCGAGCATCCCGGCCGGATCGTGCTGGTGGACCTGCCGTCCGGCGCCGTCGATCCCGCCCTGCCGGCGGCCGCCGTGCGGGCGGGCGAACCCCAGGTCGCGATCCGGGCCGGGGCGATCCGGGTGCCGCGCCTGGCCAGGGTGCCGACGGCGGGCACCGACGGCGGGCCGAGCTGGGACGGCGAGGGCACCGTGCTGATCACGGGCGGGACCGGTGCGCTGGGCGGTGTGCTCGCCCGGCACCTGGTGACCGAGCGCGGCGTCCGGAATCTGGTGCTCGCCAGCCGCCGCGGCGCCGAGGCACCCGGTGCGGCCGAGTTGCGATCGGAGCTGGAGGCGGCGGGTGCCACGGTCACCGTGGCGGCGTGCGACGTCGCCGATCGCGCCGCGGCCGCCCGGTTGCTGGCCGCGATTCCGGCGGCACACCCGCTGACCGGCGTGGTCCACGCGGCGGGTGTCCTCGACGACGGGGTGCTCACCTCGCTGACGCCGGAGCGGCTCGATGCCGTGCTGCGTCCCAAGATCGACGCCGCGCACGTCCTGCACGAGCTGACCGCGGACCACGACCTCACCGCGTTCGTGCTGTTCTCCTCGGCGGCCGGGGTGCTCGGCGCGCCCGGTCAGGCGGCCTACGCGGCGGCCAACGCCTACCTCGACGCGCTCGCGGCGCGGCGCCGGTCGGCGGGCCTGCCCGGAGTCTCGCTGGCGTGGGGCATGTGGGCGGGCGCCGGGATGGCCGGTGACCTCGGCGAGCCCGCCGCGCACCGGATGAGCGGCACCGGCCTCGGCGCGCTGAGCACCCGGGAGGGGCTGGCACTGTTCGACGCGGTGTCCGGGCTGACCGACGCCGTGCTGGTGCCGATGAAGGTGGACCCGGCGCGGGCGGCGGACGACCTGCCGCCCCTGCTGCGCGGCCTCGTGCGGCCGGGCGGCAGGCGCACCGCCGAGGACGCGCCGGCCGAAAGCTCGCTGCGTGACCGGCTGGCCGCGCTGCCACCGCACCGGCGGCTGACCACCGCGCTCGATCTGGTCCGCTCGTACGCCGCGGGCATCCTCGGGCACGGCGACGTCGAGGACGTGCCGCCGGACCGGCCGTTCACCGAGGTCGGCTTCGACTCGTTGAGCGCGGTCGGGTTCCGCAACAAGCTCAGCCTGGTCACCGGGCTGTCGCTGCGCGCGGGCCTGATCTTCGATCACCCCAGCCCCCAGGCGCTGGCCGAACACCTGGTCGCCGAGCTGGTGCCGGACGACGGCGCGGGGCCGGACCCGGCAGGCGAGCAGCGGGTGCGCGATCTGCTCGCGAGCATCCCGCTGGACCGGCTGCGGGAGAACGGCCTGCTGGACTCCCTGCTCGCACTGGCCGGAACGGCGACCAGTGCGTCCACTGTGGACACCGGAGCGGCGCGTCCGGCCGACGCGATCGACGGCATGGATCCCGAAGCGCTGATCAGCCTGGCGATCGGCGGCGACGGCAGCGGCCCGGCAAGCGACTGAAGCGACGAAACCACACGGAGAAGCGATGACTCAGCAACAGGACAGGATGGTCGGCGCACTCCGCGCGTCGCTCAAGGAGACCGAACGGCTGCGCGAGCGGAATCGCGCGCTCGAGGCCGCGGCCGCGGAACCGATCGCCATCATCGGGATGGGGTGCCGGTATCCCGGTGGGGCCGGGACTCCCGAGGATCTCTGGCGGTTGGTGACCGAAGGCCGCGACGGCGTGGGCCCGTTCCCCGTGGACCGCGGCTGGGACCTCGACCGGATCCACGATCCGTCGGGAGAGCGACCGGACAGCAGCTACGTCCGTGAGGGCGGATTCCTTTACGACGCCGCGGAGTTCGACGCGGACCTGTTCGGGATCAGCCCGAGGGAAGCGCTGTTGATGGACCCGCAGCAGCGCCTGCTGCTGCAGACCTCGTGGGAGGCGCTCGAGCGGGCGGGCATCGCGCCGACGTCGGTCAAGGGCACCTCGACCGGCGTGTTCGCGGGCGTCATGTACCACAACTATCCCGGCAGCTACGGCTCTTCCGGCGTCGTGTCCGGACGCGTCGCGTACACCTTCGGGCTGCAGGGCCCGGCCGTCACCGTGGACACGGCGTGTTCGTCGTCGCTGGTGACGCTGCATCTGGCCGTGCAGGCGCTGCGGCACCACGAATGCTCGCTCGCTCTCGTCGGCGGCGTGTCGGTGATGTCGACGCCACGCACCTTCGTGGAGTTCAGCATCGACGGCACGCTCTCGTCGGACGGCCGCTGCCGCTCGTTCGCCGCCGCCGCGGACGGCACCGGCTGGTCGGAAGGCGCAGGCGTGCTCGTCGTGGAACGGCTTTCCGACGCGGTGCGCAACGGCCACTCCGTCCTGGCCGTGGTGCGGGGCTCGGCCGTCAACCAGGACGGCGCGTCCAACGGGATGACCGCGCCCAACGGGCCCGCGCAGGAGCGGGTGATCCGGGCGGCGCTGGCCGACGCCGGGGTCCGTGCCGAGCACGTCGACATGGTCGAGGCGCACGGCACCGCGACGGTGCTCGGCGACCCGATCGAGGCCGACGCGCTGCTGGCGACCTACGGACGGGACCGGCCGGGGGACAGTCCGCTGTGGCTCGGCTCGGTCAAGTCCAACATCGGGCACACCCAGGCGGCCGCCGGCGTCGCCGGGATCATCAAGGCGGTCATGGCGCTGCGCGCCGGCGTGCTGCCGCCGACCCTGCACGTGGACGAGCCGACGCCACGCGTCGACTGGTCCTCGGGCGGCGTGCGGCTGCTCACCGGGGCACGGGCGTGGCCGGAGCACGGCAGGCCCCGGCGCGCCGGGGTGTCGTCGTTCGGCATGAGCGGGACCAACGCCCATGTCGTGCTGGAGCACACGCCCGATGCCGCGGACACCCCGGCTCCGGTGCGACCGGACGCGGGTCCGGCCGCAC
>NZ_JBHYIQ010000164.1:9523-14871 GCF_042739895.1 Amycolatopsis sp. NPDC059021 | reverse complement strand
GGTCGACCATCTCTCTACCCCCCCCCACTCCTCCTTCGCTCCTCTATCCCCCCCACCGGGGCCGCCACCCCGGCTTTGCGGGCCACCACGGCCCCGGCGACGTGGCCCGGAACCCGGGGCGTCCCTCGGTGCCGCCGCGCAGAGCCGCCCCGCCGCCCGCAGCGCAAAGCCGTGGGGGCCTCCCCGAGGGACCCAGAGTCCCTCAAGGAGGCCCCCACGGACCATGTGGCGGCGCAAGACCGGTGCGGGTTCAGGAGCGCTGTTTCATGAATTGTTCGTTCATGATCAGGAAGGCGCCGAGGCCGTGGAAGTCGTTGGTCTTGCGGGCCCGGCCGTAGTAGTAGTCCAGGTTGCCGACGTTGGTGCCCTCGCAGATGTCGGCCACGTTCGTCAGCCCGTCCGAGCCACGCGACACCTTCTGCAGCACCCCGGCGTAGCCCTTGTTCGCGACGGCCTGGTACGACGCGGGCAGGTAGCCGCGCTCGACACCGCGGGCGATCGTGAAGGTGTACATCGACGAGGCCGAGGTTTCCAGCCAGTTCTTCGCGTCCCCGCCGTGGTCGACGATCTGGTACCAGCGCCCGGTCGCCGGGTCCTGGTACCGCTGGTACCCGGCCGCGAGGAAGCGCACCATGTCGACGAGCGCGGCGCGGCGGGGATGATCGGCGGGTAGCACTTCGAGGATGTCGATGGCGGCCATCCCGAACCAGCCGATCGCCCGCGCCCAGTGGAACTGCGAGTGATGTCCCGGCCCGGACGCCCACGGTTCCGAGCCGTCCTCGTCGTAGGCGTGGTACAGCAATCCCTTGCCGGGCTCAGAAAGATGCTTGAAGTACACCACGAGGTTCTTGGCCGATTCCTCGAAGCAGTATCCCGGATCGCCGAACGTCTTCCCGTACAGCGCGAGGAACGGTTGCGCCATGTAGACGCCGTCGCCCCACAGCTGGCCGACCTTGCTCGTCGCGTGGAACATGCCGCCGTCGGAGGTCCGCGGGTAGGCCGGGAAGCGTTTGCGCAGCTGATCGGCCGCCGTCTTGTACTTCTTGACGCCGGTTTCGGTGTACAGCAACGGGAGCATCTGACACGACCGCATGGCGTCGAGGTTGGTGAACCCGTTGGAAATCCCGCTGTCGGTGATGAACCTGTCGTACCACGCGAGGACGAAGTCGAGGTACTTCTTCTCGCCGGTGCGCCGGTAACACAGGTACTGGCCGTACATGTAGAGGCCGAGCGTGTAGCCCCAGCCGCCGATGGTGGCGGGGGTGAACCGCTTCATCGTGGAGTCGACGACCGCACGGGAGAGATCCGCCGCCCCGCCCGGCGGCCGCCGCCCGGGGAGAGCCGCGGCCACACCGGGCAGGGCGGCCGCGGCGGCGACGCCGAGGGTGCCAGCCAGGAACGTGCGCCGCGGCAGCCGCGCCGGATCAAGGGGGTGGGACATGCGTGGTCCTTTCCTGCGCTGGCCCCGGTGACGCGGTGAAGAAGGTGGCCGGGATGCCGATCCGCCGTCCGTCGGCATCCCGGCCGGCTCGAGGGGCGACCGAGTCGCCTGGGCGGTGGCCGGGTGAGCGTAAGCGCTTACCCTGATTGAACGTCTACTCGCCCGGGAGTTCCCACGTCAAGAGCGATCAGATTTTCTGTGTCATATATCAGATATTTCCGGCGGGATGGCCCGGTGGGTGGGTAGTCGCCTTGACCGCCCGTGGGCGCTGGAGTACACCCCCTGGTATGTCAGGAAGACACTCGCTCCGGCGCGGGACGACCGTCGCGCTCGCCCTCCTGTTGGTGATCCTCGGCCTCACTCCGCCGGCGTCGGCGGACTTGCAGAATCCCCGGCAGAAATGGCTTCGCGACAGCCAGGCGGGGCTCTTCCTGCACTGGGGCATGCGGACCTCGCCCGGGTACACCAGCTGCGCCGCCTGGGAGAAGGCGATCACCAATGGCGGCTGGACGCCGGAGTACTGGGTCGGCGAGGCGAAGAAACTGCACGCCTCCTACCTCGTGCTGGCCTCGTTCCACAGCAGACTCGGCTATTCGCGGGCGTGGCCGTCGGCGATCCCCGGCAGCTGTGCCACTGAACGGGACTTCCTCGGCGAGCTGATCAAGGCCGCGAAACCGCAGGGGCTCAAAGTCATCCTCTACATGACCGACGACCCGCAGTGGCACGACGAGGGCGGTCACGAATGGCTCGACTCCGCGGCGTACTCGAAGTACAAGGGCCACAACGTCGACCTGACCACCCGCGACGGATTCGGCCAGTTCAGCTACGACAACTTCTTCGAGGTCATGAAGAACTATCCCGACCTCGGCGGGTTCTGGATCGACAACGACAACGCGTACTGGGAACAGCACGACCTCTACGCTCAGATCTACCGGCAGCGGCCGGATTACCTGCTTTCCAACAACAACGAAGACACGCCGATCATGGACACGATCAGCAACGAGCAGAAGACCGGGATGAGCCCGGCTTATGACTACCCACAGGCGATCTACACCGCGCAGCCGCGGCTCACCGAGGCGTGCTTCAAGCTGCCGAGCACCGGCGCCTGGTGGTACAGCGGCTCGGATTCGGCGGTCGACTACCGGCTCACACTCGGCAGGCTGATCAGCAATTCCGGCTCCTCGGTGAAATCGCTGATGGCCGAAACCGCAATGGTGAACGGGAGGTTCCCGGCCAAGCAGGAGGCGTTCAACAATTTCGCCAAGGGGTACCTCGACGCCATCTGGCCCTCGCTCGGCGGCACCGAGGGTGGCGGTTACCTGCACGGCGGAATGCAGCCGGGGTTCTGGAACGACGGCGCCCACGGCGTGCTCACGATCGGCAAGGAAAACCCGGACACCCAGTACATCCACGTCCTGACCAAGCCCTCGACGTCGACGCTGAAGATCCGCGACAACGGCTACCGGGTCCGCGCCGTGACGAATCTGCGTACCGGGGCGCCGATCGCCTTCACCCAGGGCGGCGGCAGTCTCACGCTGACCGGACTGTCCTCTTGGGACAGTTACGACACCGTGTTCAAAGTGGACACCGCGGGCCGGGACGGCGTGTACGACCCGAAGACCGTCACCGAGAAGGCGAGCGCGTCCGCGAGCGGCCACCCGGCGCAGGCCGTCGGCGATGGCGATTACCTGACCTACTGGGACAACGGCAAAACCCTCCCGGTCTCGCTCGACTTCGACCTCGGCGCGGCGAAGAAGGTCCAGTACGTCGGCCTGAACCAGCGCGAGGACTCCGTCAGCTACGCCCGCTCGGACACCGAGCAGTCGGCGCGGATCAAGGACTACCAGGTGTTCGTGTCCGACGACGGCAGGAACTGGGGGAGCGCGGTGAAAACCGGTCAGCTGCCCAGCCATCGCGGCGTGCAGTTCCTCGACCTCCCGGCGGCGACCAAGCGCTACGTGCGTGTTCAGGTCACGAGCACGTGGGCGGCCTCGAGCGACACGAAACGGTACCGGCAACTGCGGATCGACGAGGCCTGGGTCGGCTCGGCCTACGCCGCCAAGGCTTCCTGAGCCGAGCCCGACAGGAGATCCAGCGTCAGCGCCGCGGTCCAGCCGAAGGAACGCGTGCCGTGGCCCGCGCCGGTGAACGGGTCGGTGTACTCGGCGAAGCCGGTCTGCCCGGCGAGTTCGACCAGGTCCGCGCCGAGACGCCGGGCCAGGCTGGCCTCACCGTGCCGGACGAGACCCCGGTGCACGAGCCAGCCGACGTTGAACCACGAGGGCCCGCGCCAGTAGCGCGCCGGGTCGAAGTCCTCGGCGGTCAGGTCGTAGCTGGGCACGCCCCGCACCCGGCCGAGCGCGAACCGCGGGCCGGTGGCCGTGGCCAGCAAGGCCGGGGCCACCGGAAGATCGGGCAGTACCAAGGGGATCAGCCCGGCGCAGGTGTGTTTGTCACCAAGGACATCCGCGCGGACATCGCGGGCGAAGAAGAACCCGGCCGCGTCGTCCCAGAGCGTGTCCACCAGCGTCTTGGCGATCCGCGCCGCCGACTCGCGGTGCGCCGCGGCGGCCGAGGGGAGGGCGAGGGCTTCGGCGATCTCGGCGAGCGCGAGTTCGGCGTCGGCCAGCAACGCGTTGACGCCCGGATCTTCGACGGTGAAGCCCTCGGACACCTCGCGCCAGCGAGCGTCGGAGTAGCCACAGTCGCGGTACTCGGCGGCGAGCCGGACGTAGCGGCCGTAGTCCTCGTCGCTGGGCCGGTCGGCGGCCTCGCCGTGGTCGAGGTCGCGCCGGGTGAACGACGTGGCCGCGACCGGGGTGACTCGCGCAAGCGGAGCGTCCCATGCCGGGCTGTTGTCCATCCCCGACTCCCACGGGTGCACGATCGACACCAGCCCGTGCCCGCCGAGGTCGCGGTGCCGGGTCAGGTAGCGGTGCCACGCCACCAACCGTGGGTACAGCGTGCCCAGGAACGCCTCGGCCGCCGAGCCGTCGGGGTCGGCTCGATGCACGGCCCAGACCGCGCGGGCGTGCACCGGCGGCTGGATCAGGCCCGAGGTCCGGCCCGCCTGCCAGAAGCCGGGGCCGGGGAAGTACGCCTCCGGCGGCGTGTCCGGGTTGAACAGGATGTGCGGTACCCGGCCGTCGCGCCACTGCGCGGAGAACAGCGTCACCAGCTCGCGCCGGGCCCGCTCGGGCGCGACGTGGCGCAGGCCGAAGGCGATGAACGCGGAGTCCCAGCTCCACTGGTGCGGGTACAGCTCGCGGGAGGGCACGGTCGACGAGCCGATCCAGTTGCCCTCGAGCACTCGCGCGGCCGCCGCGCCCCATGTTTCCCTGATATGTCCACCGTATCTCCGACTTATGTCTTGTCAATGGGCAAAAGTGGTCACTGCGACGATGTGCATCACACTCGAGGGGGACGACACCGATGACAGGCGGTTCGACGCCGACCAGTGCCGGCGAGCTGTTGCACCTGGTCCGCACCGGTCAGGCCACCACACGGAAGGCGTTGCAGACGTTCAGCGGGCTGTCCCGTTCGACGCTGACCGGCAGGCTCGAAGTGCTCCAGGACGCCGGCCTGCTGGCCGAGTCCGGGCTGGAGGATTCGACCGGCGGGCGTCCTGCCCGGCATCTGCGCTTCGACGATCAGCACGCCGTCGTGCTCGCGGCCGGGATGGACACCATGCACGCCGAGGCGGTGATCACCGACCTGTCGGGACGTCGTCTGGCGCGCCGGGCCGGGCCGCTCCGGGTCGCCGACGGGCCGGAGGCGGTGCTCGACCGCATCGCGAAGTGGTTCGGCGCGCTTCTCGCCGAGAGCGGGAAGCGCGCCCGCGGCCAGGGCGGCGGCGGGGGGGGGGCGGGCCCGCCCGGGCGAAACCCGCGCGCGGCGGGCCGGCCCC
>NZ_JBHYIQ010000164.1:6259-9513 GCF_042739895.1 Amycolatopsis sp. NPDC059021 | reverse complement strand
CGGGCCGGCGCGCGGGGGGGCGCGGCGGGGGGGGCGGGGGGGCGCGTCTCTCCTTCGCGTGGGGGGGGGGGCGCCCCCCCCCCCGCCGCCCCCCCCCCCCCCCGAGGACGTGTGCGGCATCGGGCTGTCGGTGCCCGGCCCGGTCGATCCCGCGCGCTCGCGGGCCGTCCAGCCGCCGATCATGCCGGGCTGGGACGACTACCCGATCGCCGAGAACCTGGGCACCCGGTTCCCCGCGCCGGTGCTCGTCGACAACGACGCGAACCTGATGGCGCTCGGCGCGCACCGCGCCCGCTACCGGGACTGCCCGTCGCTCGTGCTGGTCAAGGTGTCCACCGGGATCGGGGCGGGGCTGGTGATCGGCGGGGAGGTGTATCGCGGCGTCGACGGCGGGGCGGGCGACATCGGCCACGTCCGGCTGCCCGGCCATCCCGGCGCGCGGTGCGCGTGCGGGTCGCTGGGCTGTCTGGCCGCCGTCGCGAGCGGGGGCGCGCTGGCCGCCCAGCTGAGCGAGCAGGGCCTGCCGACGGTGTCCGGTTCGGGCGTCCGTGAACGGGTACTGGCCGGACAGCCGGAGGCGGTCCGGCTCGCGCAGATCGCCGGGCGTCAGGTCGGCGAGGTGGTGGCGACCGTGGTGTGCATGGTCAATCCGGGCGTGCTGGTGATCGCCGGTGATCTCGCCGAACCGCATTTCGCCGCCGGTGTCCGGGAAATCGTGTACCAGCGCGCGTTGCCGCGCGCGACGCGGAGTCTCCGGGTGGAGATCGGTGATCGCGAAGACGGTGTCGCCGTGCGGGGCGCCGTCGCGATGGTGGTGGAAACCGAGTTCGCGCCCGCCGCCGTCGATCGACGCCTCTCGGCCCGCTGAAACGGTTGCGTCAGACGGGTTTCTCCGCGCGAGAACCCGACGGAAGTAGGTGGCGCGATGCCGTGCGGTGTGCTTCGGGTGACAGCGGAAAAATCGGGCGTAATTCGTCAACGGGGACGATCCGGGCGAAAAATCGGATTTCCGGTGACTATCGAAGCAGTCCGGCGGCGTCCGGGAAAGAATGGCGAGATAACGGTTCTGTTGTGGTCAATTCGCGCCTTCCCTCGCGCCGGAATCCGCGCCTAGTCTCTCCGGGTGTTCACCGGCCCCTGGGGCCGGGTTTCTCAAGAGGGAGAACCCTGTGCGAAGAAGTCTCACCCTGTTCCTGTCGCTCGCGGTGGCCGGTGGCCTCGCCGCGACCGTGCCGGCCACGGCGTCGGCACAGGACCGTCAGGACATTCCGCAGTCGCACCCGTTCTGGGCGAACCCGCAGGCCAAGGTCGCCGACACCGCGCCGGCGTCGAAGCTGAACTTCCGCGTGTACCTGAACCAGCGCGACCAGGCGGGTGCCGAGTCCGCGGCGCAGGCGGTGTCCGATCCGGACAGTCCGTCCTACCGGAAGTTCCTGAGCCCCGACCAGGTCCGCGACCGCTTCGCCGCCGCGCAGTCCACTGTGGACTCGGTGAAGCAGTGGCTCGCCGGTAGCGGCTTCAGCGTCGGCGACGTGCCGACGAACCGCGCGTACGTCGAGGCGACCGGCACCGCGGACCAGGTGCAGAAGGCGTTCTCGGTCAAGCTCGGCAAGTACGCCGTCAAGGGCAGGACGCTGCGGGCGGCCGACAAGGAACTGTCGGTGCCCGCGTCGCTGGCGAAGGACGTGCTCGGTGTCATCGGCGTCGACCAGGCGACGAACCTGCTGAAGCCGGACCACACCGACGGCTCCGACGCCGTGAAGACGCAGTCCGCCAAGCCGGGCGACGTGCCGCCCGCGAAGGGGTTCCGCAACTCCGGGCCGTGCAGCACCTACTACGGCGAGAAGGTCGACACCACCGACCCGGCGTACAACGGCAAGCAACTGCCGTACGCGCCGTGCGGGTACACCCCGGCCCAGTTGCGCTCGGCCTACGGCGTCGACCAGGCCGCGCGGTTCGGCGCCGACGGCAAGGGCACCACGATCGCGATCGTGGACGCCTTCGCGTCGCCGACCATCTACGCCGACGCCAGCGAGTACGCCAAGCGCAACGACCCCGAGCACCCGCTGAAGGCGTCGCAGTTCTCGCAGAAGATCTTCCCGCCCACCCCGGGCTCGGAGGCTCCGGACCAGTGCGACGCCGCGGGCTGGTACGGCGAGGAAACCCTCGACGTCGAGGCCGCGCACGGGCTCGCCCCCGGCGCGAACATCCTCTACGTGGGCGGTGCGGACTGCCAGGACCTTTCGCTGGACCAGGCGCTGAACTACGTCGTCGCCGACCACCGGGCCGACATCGTCTCGAACTCCTACGGCGACACCGGTGAAGACCTGCCGCCCGCCGAGATCAAGGCGTTCAACCAGATCGCGGTCCAGGCGGTGCTGCAGGGCATCGGCGTCTACTTCTCCTCCGGCGACAACGGCGACGAGGTCGCCCGCGTCGGCACCCCGACCCCGGACTTCGCGGCTTCCTCGCCGTGGGTGACCGCTGTCGGCGGCACCAGCCTCGCGGTCGGCAAGGACGGCAAGCGGATGTTCGAAACCGGCTGGGAGACCGGCAAGTCCAGCCTGACCAACGGCACCTACACGCCGGGCTTCCCCGGCGCGTACACCAGCGGTTCCGGTGGTGGCACGAGCCGTCAGTTCGAGCAGCCGTTCTACCAGAAGGGTTCGGTGCCGGACGCGCTGTCGACGAAGAACCAGAAGGGGAACAAGAAGGGCCGCGTCGTCCCGGACATCTCCGCGGTCGGTGACCCGAACACCGGGTTCCTGGTCGGCCAGACGCAGACCTTCCCCGAAGGCGCGCACTACGACCAGTACCGGATCGGCGGCACGAGCCTCGCGTCGCCGGTGTTCGCCGGGATCATGGCCGTCGCCGACAGCTTCGACCACTTCCACCACGGGTTCATCAACCCGGTGATCTACAAGCTGACCGCGCGGACCTCGGCGATCAGCGACGTGCAGCACGTGGACGGGGCCGTGGCGCGGGTGGACTTCGCCAACAGCGTCGACGCTTCGGGTGGTCTGCTCCACTCGGCGCGGACGTTCGACTACCCGAACCTGACGATCCACACCACCAAGGGCTACGACGACGTCACCGGCCTCGGCTCGCCGAACGGCCTGCTGTTCCTGATGCTCGTCTAGATCGAAGGCTGGGCTGAAGGGGACTTTCCTCGCAAACGAAGCGTGGAAAGTCCCCTTCAGCGCCGCGTACGAGATCAAAATACCCATCATCGCAGCCGGTTCGTGGTGGAGACG
>NZ_JBHYIQ010000164.1:0-6249 GCF_042739895.1 Amycolatopsis sp. NPDC059021 | reverse complement strand
TCCGCCCGCGCGCGGGCGCCCCCTGGGGTTTGTTTTTTGTTTTTTTTTTTATTCTTCGGGGTGTGTTGTGGGGGACCCCCCCCCCCCCCCCCCCCCCCCCACCCCCCCCTTCAGCGCGTCTTACGAGAGCAAAGTCCCCTTCAGCGCAGCGGGATCGTGGTGGAGACGCAGGTGCCGGCGTCGGCGTGGCTGTGGACGTACAGGTCGCCTCCCAGCGCCCGCACCCGGTCCCGCAGCCCGGCGAGCCCGGTGCCGCCGTCGATTTCGGCGCCGCCGACGCCGTCGTCGGCGACCTCGACCCGCAGGCCCTCGCCCTCCACCGCGATCTCGACCCGCACGTGGTCGGCCTTGGCGTGCTTGAGCGCGTTCGTCAGCGCTTCGGACGTCAGGAAGTACGCGGTGGCTTCGACGGCCGAGTCGAGCCGCGGGACCTCGCCCACCGCGAGTTCGACGGACACCGGGGTCCGGTCCAGCAGCGAGCGGACCGCCGCCACCAGGCCGGCCTCGGTGAGGATCGCGGGCCGGATGCCTCGCGCCAGCTCCCGCAGTTCGGTGATCGCCGACTGGAGTTCCGCGACCGTCCCGGCGAGCAGCGTGCGCACCTCGGGCCCGAGGTCGGCGCCGAGCCGCCGGTCGGCCATCCGCAACAGCAGGACGACGCTGACGAGCCGTTGCTGGGCGCCGTCGTGCAGGTCGCGTTCGATCCGGCGGCGTTCCTCGTCGCCCGCGGCCACGATGCGCGCCCGCGAGGCCTGCACCTCGGCCAGCCGTTCTTCGAGTTCCGCGGCGAGCCGCTGGTTGTCGAGCACCAGCCCGGCGGCCGCGTTGAGCGCGTCGATCGACCGGCTGTCCTTCCACACCTGATCGTCCTGCACCAGCGCGGCCAGCCCGGTGCCGTCGCGTTCGAGCAGCAGCCGGATCATCTCGGCGTTGCCGACACGGGAGCGGAGGACACCGAGGAGAAAAGCCAGCGGCCACAGGCAGAACGCGACCCGGTAGACGTTCAGCAGCGGCTCGGACAGCGGATGGTGGGGGCCGAGCGCGCTGCCGACCGCCGAGGCGAACGCGCCGACGAGCGCGATCCCGACCGCGGGGTGGAGCAGCCGCCGCTGCGGCAGCCGCCCGGTCAGCCAGCGGTAGAGCAGGATGACCACGACACCGGCGCCGGTGAGCGCGCTGACGAAGCCCAGCACCCGCACCGCGACGTCATAGACGGCCGGTTTGGACACCACGGACGCCAGATCCCGCGGGTCGTTGCCGAACACGATCCGGAGAGTCGCCGACGCCAGCACCGCCGAATACGCCGCGACGACGACCAGCCGCTCCCAGCGCGAGCGGAGCCCGCCGCGCGGAAAGGCGAGCACGAGATGCGCGATCACCGGACTGGACGCGGCGGTCAGCGCGAGCCCGGCCGTGTAGATCACCGGGTCCTGGGAGAACTGCAGGTCCTCGCAGAACAACGCCACGCCGACCATGGCGATCAGCACGCCGATCCGGTTCTCCGGGCGGCGCACGTGGGCGATGGCGCCCGAGACCAGGAAGAGCGAGCCGGTCAGCGTGCTCAGCGTGGTGTCGAACGCGGAGTGCCCGCCGTCCTGGATCTTCAGGGTCGCCGCGACGATCCCGAGCGCGAACCCGGCGATCAGCACGCCGGTCATGACCAGCGTCCGAGGGTGTCTCGCCGCCACTTGTCGTACCCTCCCGGTGCCTGTGCCGAAGAGACCCCGCAGCCCATCGCACCGGCTACCCATGATTCGCGGCATCGACACGTTCTGTTACACAGTGCGGGCCGGTGTAAGTCGCGAATGGACGCTCGACCTGGCATCGCCGCTGGTGAGTACACCCCGGTCGCCGGTGTCAAGGATTCTCACAAGATTTCCCGGGATGCGGATGACTATGCGACTGGGTGGGTGAGCGTGCAACTCTCGGGCGGCTCTCCCGACCCGACCGTCCCGTGAAAGGCACGTCGAAAGTGCGTACCCACCACAGATCCCGAGTCCTGGCCACGGCGCTCGCCGCCCTGACAGCCGCCGCCGGGCTCGCGGGCTGTTCCCGGGCCGACAGCTCCTCGGGGCCCGCCCAGAACCAGGGCGCCGCCGCCGAGGTCCGGGTCGGGTACTTCCCGAACGTGACGCACGCCCCGGCGCTCATCGGCACGAAGAAGGACTTCTTCGCCAAGGAGCTGGGCAAGACCAAGCTCACCACGCAGACGTTCAACGCGGGCCCGGACGAGGTCAACGCGCTGCTCGGCAACTCACTCGACGTCGCCTTCATCGGCTCCGGCCCGGCGATCAACGCCTTCACCAAGTCCAAGGGCACGATCCAGCTGGTCGCCGGCGCGGTCTCCGGTGGCGCGCAGCTGGTCGTCAAGCCGGACATCACCAGCGTCGAGCAGCTCAAGGGCAAGACCATCGCGACCCCGCAGCTCGGGAACACCCAGGACGTCGCGCTGAAGAAGTTCCTGGCCGAGAAGAAGCTGACCGATCAGGTCAAGGTCACCGCCCTGGACAACCCGAAGACGTTCGACACCTTCAAGAAGGGCGAGGTGGACGGCGGCTGGCTGCCCGAGCCGTGGTCGTCGCGGCTTGTCGCCGACGCCGGCGCGAAGGTACTTGTTGACGAGAAAAGCCTGTGGCCGCAAGGAAAGTTTCCGTCCACTGTGGTCATCGTGCGCAGCGAGTTCCTGCAGCAGCACCCCGAAACGGTGCGTGCGCTGCTGAAGGGCGAGCTGGCCGCGATCGACTGGGCGAAGGCGAACCCGGCCGAGGCGAAGACCGTCGTCAACGGCGCGCTCAAGGAACTGACGGGCAACACCCTCGGCGAGGCCGTGCTCGACCGCTCCTTCTCCGGTATCGAGCTGACCGCCGACCCGGTCGCCGCGCAGTTCCCCCAGCTGGCCAAGGACTCGGTGACCGCGGGGATCGTGAAGGAGGCCGTCAACCTCAAGGGGTTCGCCGACTTCGGACCGCTCAACGAGGTGCTCAAGGCACAGGGACAGCCCGCCGTCAGCGCGCCAGAACTGACCAAGTGACCGGAGGCCCAGCGATGACCACGACCCTTCCTGTCCCGAGTCTGTCCACCGACGCCGCGGTCCGGCTCGACGGCGTGCGCAAGGCGTTCGGTCCCACCGGCCGCGCGGTCGTCGCGCTCGACGGGGTCGACCTGACCGTCGAGCCCGGCGAGTTCGTCTGCCTGCTCGGCGCGTCCGGCTGCGGCAAGAGCACGCTGCTCAACCTGGTCGCGGGCCTGGACCAGCCGAGCGCGGGCGAGATCACGCTCACCACCTCGCGGCCGGCGGTGATGTTCCAGGAGGCCGCGCTGATGCCGTGGCTGACCGCGGCCCGCAACGTCGAGCTGCCGCTGCGGCTGGCCGGGTTCGGCCGCGCCGAGCGCCGGGAGAAGGTCGCCGAGCTGCTCGACCTCGTCCGGCTGGGCGGCGCGGGCGGCAAGCGGCCGCACGAGCTGTCCGGTGGGATGCGCCAGCGGGTCGCGCTCGCCAGGGCGCTCGCCGCGACGCTGCGCACCGGCGAGGACCAGGGCCAGGCCCTGCTGCTGATGGACGAGCCGTTCGCCGCGCTCGACGCGATCACCCGCGACGTCCTCCAGGGCGAGCTGCTGCGCGTCTACCGCCGCACCGGGACGTCGGTGCTGTTCGTGACGCACGACGTGCGCGAAGCGGTCCGGCTCGGCCAGCGGGTCGTGCTGCTGTCGTCGCGCCCGGGACGCGTGGTGCGCGAGTGGCGTGACGTGCCGTCGGCCGACGTCGAGGAGCTGACCGAGGAGATCACCGCTCACCTGCGCGAGGTGATCAGTACCCATGCCGCGGCCTGACCGGCTCGTGACCGAACCGGACAGCGGCGCCCGCTCCGAGATCGACAAGGTCGAAGCGGGCCTCGACACCCTCGACACGCCGGTCGGGGAGCAGCGGCCCTCGGCCGGTCGCCGGTTCGTGCGCAGCGTCCTGCCCCCGCTGGTCGCGCTCGCCCTGCTCGTCGTGCTGTGGCAGGTGCTGTGGGCGGCCGCGTTCTGGCCGGAGACGTCACTTCCCGCGCCGCTCGCGGTGTGGGACAAGTTCTGGGCGACCGTCGTCGACGGCAGTGTGTTCGGCTTCGTCTGGACTTCGGTGCATCGCGCCGCGCTCGGCTTCGCCGCCGGGGTCGTCCTCGGGACGCCGCTGGGCTTGCTGGTGGCCAAGGTGCGCGTGGTGCGCGCGGGGATCGGCCCGCTGCTGACCGGCCTGCAGAGCCTGCCGTCGGTGGCGTGGGTGCCCGCCGCGGTGATCTGGTTCGGTACCAAGGACGCCGCGATCTACTTCGTCGTGCTGCTCGGCTCCGTGCCCTCGATCGCCAACGGCCTCGTCGCGGGCATCGACCAGATCCCGCCGATCCTGCCGCGCGTGGGCAAGGTGATGGGCGCCAACCGGCTCGCGGCCGCGCGGCACATCCTGCTCCCGGCCGCGCTGCCCGGTTTCCTCGCGGGACTCAAGCAGGGCTGGGCGTTCTCGTGGCGTTCGCTGATGGCCGCCGAGCTGATCGCGCGCTCGCCCGACCTCGGGATCGGGCTCGGCGCGTACCTCAACGAGGGCTCGTCGTTCAACGACATGCCGACCGTGATCGCCGCGATCTTCCTGATCCTGCTGGTCGGGATCGGAATCGAGCTGGTGGTGTTCCGCCCGCTGGAACGCGCCGTGCTGCGTGCGCGGGGGCTCACCGCCTCGCTGTGAGAGCCGGTCCGGAATCCCTTGTCCTGTAACGACTTCCGGCTGCGGGGAACCGGACGGGAGTGGCGTGCGTTGTCGTTACCTACGGGACCGTAAGTTACGGCTTCGTAGGGTTCGCCGCTCCCTCCGGAAGGAATCCCGCATGACGGTCTCCGACACCACCAGGCTGATGCTCGAACTGGAGGGGACGGTCGAGGAGAACCTCAACCGGCACCTCACGATGGCCCAGGAGTGGATGCCGCACGAGTACGTCCCGTGGAGCGAGGGGAAGAACTTCGCCGAGCTGGGCGGCGAGCCGTGGGACCCGGAGCAGTCGCGGGTGTCGCCGATCGCGCGGACCGCGCTCGAGGTCAACCTGCTCACCGAGGACAATCTGCCCAGCTACCACCGCGAGATCGAGCGCGCGTTCGGCCGCGAGGGCGCGTGGGGGACGTGGGTGCACCGCTGGACGGCCGAGGAGGGGCGGCACGGGATCTGCATCCGCGACTACCTCCTGGTCACCCGCGCGGTCGACCCGGTCGAGCTGGAGCGTATGCGGATGGAGACCATGCAGGCCGGGTACGACAGCGGCGACAAACCGCTGCTCCACGTCTTCGCCTACGTCTCGTTCCAGGAGCTGGCGACGCGGCTTTCGCACCGCAACACCGGCCGGTACACGCAGGATCCGCTGGCCGAGAAGCTGCTCGCGCGGGTGGCCACCGACGAGAACCTGCACATGGTCTTCTACCGGAACCTGGTGAAAGCGTCGCTGGAGATCGCCCCGGACGCGATGATGCGGGCGATCGCCGACGAGGTCCTGACGTTCGCCATGCCCGGCGCGGTGATCCCGAGCTTCGCGCGCAAGGCCGCGCTGATCGCCAAGGCCGGGATCTACGACCTGCGCATCCACCATGACGACGTCGTCATGCCGCTGCTGCGGTACTGGAAGGTGTTCGACCTCGAAGGGCTCGGGGAGGTCGGCGAGACAGCGCGGGACGAGCTCGCCGCCTTCCTCAAGGGGCTGGACTCCCAGGCGGCGCGCTTCGAAGAACGCCGCGACGCCGCCGCGGCACGGGCGGCGGCCCGAGGCGTCTCTGCGATCTGACGGTGCGGGTTGCTTGCCCGGATGTCGTGAACGCTCCGTTCGGGACGTTGAGTGTCCTTTACGCGTCGTTCGGGGCGTGGGTCGCGTTTGGATGTCGTGAACGCTCCGTTCGGGACGTTGAGCGTCTCTTACGCGTCGTTCGGGGCGTGCGGCGTGTCTGGATGTCGTGAACGCTCCGTTCGGGGCGTGGGGCGTGCCCGGATGTCGCGAACGCTCCGTAAGGGACGCTCAGCGTCCCCTACGCGTCGTTCGCGGCAGGGGCACAGCCCGGATTCGCCGCGGACAGCGGGACCCCCGCCGCGGGCGGTGGGTTCCGTTCGCGGGGCGAGGATGCGCCGAGGGCGTCCTTCGGCACATCGACCCCCGTTGAGCGGAGCCGCTGGGAAAGGTCCGTGGGGGCCTCCTTGAGGGACTCAGGGCTGTCTCTTTTACACAACTGACTCTG
>NZ_JBHYIQ010000163.1:0-15524 GCF_042739895.1 Amycolatopsis sp. NPDC059021 | reverse complement strand
CGGCCCCGCCGCCCGCCCGGGACAATGCCGTTAAGGCCACCTTACGGGCGTCAGACGCCCGTAAGGTGGCCTTAACGGCATGCGAGTCTGAAGTGGACAGACGGCTCAGGCGGTGGCCTTGCGGATGAGGTCCGCGGCCTTTTCCGCGATCGCGATGGTCGGGGCGTTGGTGTTGCCGCGGGGGATCACCGGCATCACCGAGGCGTCGGCGACGCGCAGGCCGCCGACCCCGCCGACGCGAAGTTCGGTGTCGACCACCGAGCCGATCGCGCATGTACCCACCGGGTGGTAGATCGAGTGCGTGAAGCGGCGGATGTAGTCGGTCAGGTCCGCGTCCGAGTCGGAGGCGGGCGGCCGGTACGGGGCCGACGCGTAGTCCCGCAGCGCTTTCTGGCGCGAGATGTCGAGCCCGATTCGCAGCGCGGCGACAGCGTCCGTGAGGTCCTCCGGCTCGGCGAAGAAGTTGTGCTGGATACGCGGTTTCGTCGTCGGGTCGTCGGAGGCGATGGTCACCGCGCCGCGGCTGCGTGGCGTCAGCATCGACGGGCCGAAGGTCAGCGCGTGCGCGGTCGGCATGGCGAGCCCGCTGTCGATGAACATCACCGGCGCGGACAGGTACTCGACGTCCGGGGCGGGCAGTTCCGGCCTGGTGCGGACGAAGCCGCCGGTCTCGGGGCCGTTGCAGGTCAGCGGTCCGCGGCCCTCGGCCATGAACTGCTCGAAGTTCTCCGGCGCGCCGGCGGCGAGCATGCTCACCGGGTGCTCGTGCGGGAACACCAGCGGGATCAGCGCGTGGTCCTGGAGGTTCTGGCCGACCAGCGGCTGGTCGACGACCACCGGCACGCCCAGCGGGCCGAGCAGCGCGGCGGGCCCGATGCCCGAATGCATCAGCAGCTGCGGCGAGTTGTACGCACCGGCCGCGAGGATGACTTCGCGCTCGGCGCGGATCGTGATCTCCTCGTCGAGGCGCTGTCCGGTCACGCCGACGGCCCACTCGTTCTCGATCAGCACCCGGTGCACCGCGAAGTTGGTCTCGACCGTGAGGTTCGGCCTGCCCAGCGCGGGGTGCAGGAACGCGGTGGCGGTGCTCGCGCGGCGGCCGTCCTTCTGGGTCAGCTGGAAGTAGCCGAAGCCGTCCTGCGAAGCGCCGTTGAAGTCGTCGTTCGCCGCGAAGCCCGCTTCCACCGCGGCATCGACGAACGCGGTGGACATCGGGTTGCGCGAACGGTTCTCCGACACCGTGAGCGGACCGCCGGTGCCGTGGAACTCGGACTCGCCGCGTTCGTTGTCCTCGGAGCGCTTGAAGTAGGGGAGCAGCTCGTCGAAGGTCCAGCCGGGCTGGTCCCAGCCGTCGTAGTCGAGCCGGTTGCCGCGGATGTAGATCTGGGTGTTGATCGAGCTCGTCCCGCCCAGCACGCGGCCACGCGGCAGGTAGATCCGGCGGCGGTCGAGGAACGGCTCGTCGTGGGTGTCGTAGTCCCAGTCCAGGTTGGTACGGAACAGCTTCGAGAACGCCGCGGGCACGTGGATGTTCGGTGAAGTGTCCGCGGGCCCCGCCTCGATGAGGCAGACCTTCACTTCCGGGTCTTCGCTCAGCCTGGCGGCGAGCGCACAACCCGCCGAGCCGGCCCCGACGATCACGTAGTCGTACATCTGCTCCTCCTCGGATGCGCTTTCTTCAGCAGAATAGGAGCGGCGGGCAATTCTCTCCCACTCCTGTGTTGCACAGTCTGCGCACGATGCAAGACGAATTCGGGCATCGCGGCACATAGCGTGTGCTGCATCGAGGGATTCACCTGTCGTACTGGGGAGTGATCATGACGCAGACGCCGGAATTGAGACGGCCACTACCGCCGCCGGAGAAATCCGTGCGAAGGCGATGGTTCCGGCCGGGGATGATCCTGCTCGGCCTCCTGATCGCGGCATTCATGATCCTGTATCTACCGCGATATCTGACGCTGGACCCGGGGCAGTCGCTGATTCCGGTCAACGAGGGTTTCCGCCTGCACTATCCGTTGCTGATCGCGCACATCGCGACCGGCACGATCGCGCTCGTGACCGTCTGCCTGCAGGTGTCCTCGTGGCTGCGGCGGCGCCACCCCCGCGTGCACCGGCTCAGCGGGCGGCTGTACGTCTTCGCGGGCATCGGGCCCTCCGCGGTGCTTTCCCTGGCCGTCATGCCGTTCGGCATCCTGACCGGGCTCAGCGCGGTCGGCTCGTCGCTGTGGGCGGTGCTGACCCTCGGCGTGACCACCGCGGGCTACGTCGCCGCTCGGCAGCGGCGCTGGGCCGACCACCGCCGGTTCATGCTCTACAGCTTCGGCCTCGCGACGAGCATCCTCACCGGGCGGGCATTGTTCACCGGCGCCTGGTATGCCGTGGCGCCGATTTTCCCCGATTCCGAAACGACCGTGCTGACCATCGCCCAGTTCGCCGGTTTCTGGCTGAACTGGATCGTCAACATTGCGGTGGTCGCCTGGTGGCTCCGCCGTTCGGGCAGAAAGGCGGGGCTGCCGGGCTGAATCGCACCCAGTACCACCACCAGGCGCCGCCGGAGGAATATTCTCCGGCGGCGCTTGGCGGCGGAAAAAAGAAAACGGTCATCCCCCCACCGTGTTCAGGAGAAACCCGATGAGGAAATTCCGGAAAACAGCCATCGCCGCCGCGGTACTCGGCGCGACCGGTCTGCTCGCCGCGCCGGCGCAGGCCGGTTCCGCGACCCAGCACCGTGATCCGCTCGCCGCCTGCCGCGCCCAGTTCGACGCGACCAATCGCGCCTACAACGCCGCCTTCGACGCCCGCGACGCCGACCGGTTCGCCGAGTTCTTCCTCGAGGACGCCACGAAGGTCGACCCCGACGGCACGGTGCAGTACGGCAAGCAGGCGATCAGGGAGCTGTTCCGCGGCCTGTTCGCGATGCGCTTCACGTCGTCCTTCCCGATCGCCAAGGAGGTCGTCGACTGCGGCACCGCGTTCGTCCTCACGAACGCGACCCTGACCTTCCCCGACGACAAGTTCCAGGAGAAGTTCATCAGCTCGCAGACCTACACCCGGGACCGGTGGGGCCGCTGGCGCGTGCTGGTGACCATCAGCGCCGGGCTCGTCCACACCGACCTTCCCTGACGCCGCAAGAGAAAGGGGCTCCCACACCGCGTGGGAGCCCCTTTTCTCGTGTGAAGGGTCAGACGACCTCGGCCGCCGCGGTCTCCGTCTCCGTCTCCGGCGCCGCCGACGGCTCGGGCGACGGCTCCGGTGCGCCGACCCGCCGGAGCAGGGACGCCGCGAGCACCGCCAGCACGACACCGATCCCGGCACACACCAGCGCGACCGTGGTGAGGCCGCTGGTGAACGCGGCCCGCGCGGCGGTGAGCACGGCGCTCCCGCCGTCGGTGACCGCCGAGAGCGCGCCGGCGAGGGTGTCCTTGGCCGCCTCGGGGCCGCCCTGTGGCAACGTGCCCGCGATCTCGCCGCGGTAGACGGCGGTGCCGACCGCGCCGAGGATGCCGACGCCCAGCGCGACGCCGAGTTCGCTGCTCGTCTCCGACATCGAGGCCGCCGAACCGGCCTTCTCCTCCGGCGCCGCGCCGATGATCAGCTCGGTGCCGAGCGAGGCCATCGGCCCGAACCCGAAGAACACCAGCGTCATCCCGATGACCAGCGTCGCCAGGCCCGATTCGCTGGTCACCTGGGTCAGCACCAGCGCGCCGATCGTGAGGATCACCGCACCCGCGCAGACGATGTAGCCGGGACGAATCCGCTGGGCCAGCGAAGGCGCGTACATCGCGCTCACCACCGTGGCGAGTGCGGACGGTACCGCCCAGAGCCCGGCCTGCAGCGGCGAAAGGTTCTCCACCATCTGCAGGAACTGGTTGGCGAACAGGCCCACCCCGCCCATCACGGCCGGGCCGAGCAGCAGCGCGCCGAGCGCGCCGGAGAACGCGGGGAACCGGAACAGGCCGACGTCGACATGCGGGTTCGCGAGTTTCCGTTGCCGCAGCACGAAAACCACCCCGACGACGAGCCCGGCGGCGATGATCGCGAGCGGGAGCACCCCGGCGCCGCCGTGCGCGATCTCCTTGATGCCGTAGATGATCGGCAGGATCGTGGCCAGCGAAAGCGCCACACTGACCAGGTCGAGCTTGCCGCCGTTCGGATCACGGTACTCGGGCAGCAGCCTCGGCGCGGCCACGATCAGCACGATCATCACCGGGACGCCCAGCAGGAACACCGAACCCCACCAGAACCACTGCAGCAGCACCCCGCCGACCACCGGGCCGAGTGCGGTGCCCGCCATGAAGCAGCTCATCCACACGCCGATGGCCTTGCCGCGTTCGCCCTCGTTGGTGAACATGGTGCTGATCAAGGCCAAAGTGGACGGTGCCAGCGTCGCGCCCGCGATGCCGAGCAACGCCCTCGCGACGATCAGCGTTTCCGCCGACGGCGCGAAGGCGGCGAACACCGAGGCGATCCCGAACGCGGTGGCGCCGATCATCAGCAGTCTGCGCCTGCCTATCCGGTCGCCGAGCGTGCCCATGGTGACCAGGAAGCCCGCGGTCATGAAGGCGTAGATGTCCATGATCCACAGGGTCTGGGTGCTGCTGGGGTGCAGATCCTCGCTCAGCTTCGGCAGCGCGAGGTAGAGCACGCCGAGGTCGATCGCGAGCAGCAGGGTCGGCAGTGCCAGTACCGCCAGACCCAGCCATTCGCGCCGGCCTGCGGTCGCGGCGTCCGGACTCATCACGGTTCCTTTCTGTCGGAGCGTTTTCTAGCTGTTCCGGCGATGCTGCGCGGTGAGCCGCTCCAGCTGGGGAACGATCTCGTTGGGGCTGGGCACCCCGGCCTGGTCGATGCGCAGGCGCTCGGCGGCACGCGCGTAGGACGGGTCGGAGAGCACTTTGGACAGATCGGCGCGGAGCTTTTCCGGCGTCAGCTGGTCGGAGTCGCCGACATAGATGCCCGCGCCGCGCTCCTCCAGCATGTTCGCCTGCGAAACCGGCGCCCACCACTTCTCGTGCCAGTACGTTCCGGGCACGATGAGCTGCGGTACGCCGTACTCGATCGCCGTGCCGAACGTGCCGGTGCCACCGTGGTGCACGATCGCCGAGCAGGTTGCCAGCAGCGGGCCGAGCGGCACGAACTCGACCGGGCGGACGTTGTCCGGCAGCCGCGTCAGCGAGGCGAGCTGCTTGGCGCTGAAGGTCGCGACCACCTCGACGTCGAGGTCCGACACGGCTTCCAGCAGATCGGCGGTGGAGGCCTCGATGCCATGCGATTCGCGGTGGGAGAAGCCGAGGGTGAGGCAGACCCGTTTGCGCGTCAGCGGTTCGTTGACCCAGCCGGGCACGATCGCCGGGCCGTTGAAGACCACCTGCCGCACCGGCACGTAGTGCACGCCGGTGCCCTGCGGGTGGAACAGCGACTGCGGTGCGGGGTCGATGGTCCACTGACCGAGCGCGATCTCGTCGTCGTAGGAATGGCCGTGGCGCTCGAGTTTCGGGCCGAGCCAGGTCTTCATCGGGTCGGTGAGGCCCTCCGCGTCCCGCTTCTCGACGAACTTGGCGTGCACCTGGGCCATCGCGTCCACGCCCCACAGCAGGCGGGCGTGCGCGGCACCGGTGACGCGCGCCGCGATCGGGCCCGCGAACGCGAGGGTGTTCCAGATGATCAGATCCGGCTTCCACGCCTTGGCGTAGTCGATGAGCCCCTCGAACATCCCTTCCGGGGTGAGCATCGGGAAGAAGTCCTCGGCGAGATGGACGAACTCGCCGGGCGGGTCCTCCCAGCCGTAGTTGGACTGGTGCGGTTTGACCCGGTTGTGCGGGTCGGCGTCCGACGCGGTCTTCTGCGGAGGTTCGGCCTCGGCCAGATCCTCCTTGAGGTTCGGCATCAGCTCGCCGATCGGCGCGGCGGCCAGCCCGATCGCGGCGACGTCCTCGGCGAGATCGGGCGGGACGGCGACGCGCACGTCGTGCCCGGCCGTGCGCATCGCCCATGCCAGCGGCGTCAGGATGTAGACCTGCGACTTGTTGAGGCAGGTGACGAACAGGACGCGCATGACAGTCCTCCCATGGATGCTTTGCGGCATCTGTCAGGGTTTCAGCCCATTCGCGCGACCCGCATCTCGCTGACTGCTCAGTCGGTGTAGGACCGCAGAAGGGTGGCGAGTTCCTTCGGCTTGGCCAGCGCCGCGCAGTGGCACGCCGCGATCTCGTCCGGGGTGATGTCCAGGCGTTCCTTGACCAGGCGCCGGAAGAACTCCGGCGGGAAGAACCGGTCTTCGGTGCACAGCACGAACTTCGTCGGGATGTCCGGCCACTGCTCCAGCGGCCACGGTTCGTCCATCGCCGCCTCGGACTGCCGGCGCTCCTTGCTCATCGCCTGTTCGGCGAGTTTGCGGGGCACGCCGTTGTAGAAGCTGACGAACGGGTCCCCGTTGCCGGTGAGGCCGCCATCGCGCTCGGCCGCCTCCTGCGAGGCCGGGCCGTAGCCGGTGTTGCCCCACCATTCGTTCGTCGTCTCACCGGGGGCCGGGATCATGCCGGCGAGCAGCACGAGCACCTTGGCGGAAAGCCGCTCCGCCACGAGCGGCGCGACGATTCCGCCGAACGAATGACCGACCACCACGATGTCCTCGCGGTCTCCGACAGCGGTCACCACGGCGTCGGTGTACTCGGCCAGGCCCGCCGAGTCGTCTTCGATGGGCAGGTCGGGTGCCACCGTGTCGTGCCCGTCCCTGCGCAGTTCCGCTTCGAGCAGATGCCAGGCCCAGCCGACATCACCGGCGCCGTGGATCAACACAAATGTGGTCATCTTCTCTGCTTTTCCTTCAGTCGGTTACTCAACGTGACCGGCCCACCATAGCGCGCCTTTGGCGAAGTTCGTCCCGAAAACATCCTTTCTCGCACCGGCTCCGCATTTTCGAAGATGTCCGCCCGCGGGCGGCGAGCACACCCTTCTGGAGTGACGGTTCCCTTTCTCGACCTGCGCGCGCCCTATCTCGAACTACGCGAGGAAATCGACGACGCGGTGGGGAGGGTGTTGCGGTCCGGCTGGTACTTGCTCGGACCGGAGGTGGAGGCGTTCGAAGCCGAGTTCGCCGCCTACTGCGGCGCGGCCCACTGCGTCACGGTCGGCAGCGGGGGTGACGCGCTCACGCTGATTCTGCGGGCGCTCGGCATCGGGACTGGCGACGAGGTGATCGTGCCCGCGCACACGTTCATCGCCACCTGGCTGGCCGTGTCGGACGTCGGCGCCACGCCGGTGCCGGTCGAGCCGGACCCGGCCACGTTCACCATGGACCCCGCGCGGATCGAAGCCGCCATCACGCCACGCACGCAGGCGATCCTGCCCGTGCACCTGTACGGCCATCCCGCCGACCTCGACACCGTGCGGGCCATCGCGGATCGGCACGGGCTGGCGGTCGTCGAAGACGCGGCACAGGCGCCCGGAGCCGTCCACAATGGACGTCGCATCGGTGCGGCACCGTCCACTGTGGCCTTCAGCTTCTATCCGGGGAAGAATCTCGGCGCGCTGGGTGACAGCGGCGCGGTGGTCACCTCGGACCGTCAGCTCGCCGACAAGGTCCGCCTGCTGCGGAACTACGGTTCGCGGGTCAAGTACCGGCACGAGGTGCTCGGGACCAACTCGCGTACCGACGAACTCCAGGCCGCGGTGCTGCGGGTCAAACTGGCTCGGCTCGACGAGTGGAACGCGCGGCGTGCCCGGGTCGCGGATCGCTATCTGGCCGGGCTCAAGGGCCTGGACCTGGACTTGCCGGAGGTCGCGTCGTGGGCCGAGCACGCGTGGCACCTGTTCGTCGTGCGCGCGGCGGACCGGGACGCGCTCGCCGCGCGGCTGGGAGAGGCCGGGGTCGGCACGCTCGTCCACTATCCGGTCGCGGTGCACGCCTCGCCCGCCTACCAGCCGCTCGGCCTTGGCCCGTTCCCGCTTTCCGAGCGGCTGGCCGGCGAGGTGCTGAGCCTGCCGATCGGCCCGCATCTCACCGACGACCAGGTCGGTGCCGTGATCTCAGCTGTGCGGGACGCTGTATGAGAGCGTGTACCGGACCACGCCGTCATCGGTGGTGGTGACCTTGCCGGACCCGGTCGCGCCTGCCAGCTCACCGGTTCCGGTGCCGGGGACGATGTTCCAGTCGACCTCGATCGGCCCGGCCGGGCCCCGGGTGCCGGACCCCTCGGTCATGAAGGTGCCCTGTTTCCCGCCGAGGCTGCCGACGACCCGCGCCATCACCCGGAACGGGCCGACGCCGCTGGGATCGATGCGCTGGATGTAGACGTGATAGCCGGTTCCGTTCATCTCGCCGGTGTAATGGAACTCGGTAATGGTGTACAACAGCCTGATGCCGCCGGGATCTTCGGGACCCAGCTCGTTGTCGGTGTAGCTGACCGTTTCGATGGTGCCCTCGGCGTAGCGCGATTCCACGGAATCACTCCATTCCTTCGCGAGACGGCGAGAAGAACCCATCGCCCTGACGGCCGAGCGGGGTCAGGTCCAGATAGTTGAACGTGCCGTTGAGCAGGTCCGTGCCGCGGGCGTAGGTCGAATAGGTGTGGTAGACGCATCCTTTGCGCTGGAGGAACACGCTCAACCCGTGCCAGTCGCGCTGTTCTCCCAGCATCCAGCCCAGGCCGGCCTGCTCGAGTTCCTCGGCGGTGCGGTAGTTGTACTCGATGGGAACGACGTCGGCGTCCAGTGTCACGTGGAAGTCGTAGTTGAAATCGCTGCCCTCGCTGGAATACCAGGGAAAGGCCCAGCCCATGCGTTGGTGCACAGGAGTGATCTCGGCCAGGGGCGCACGCGACACCGCGGCGAAGGTCGTCTCACGATCATGGAGATGGGCGAGGTGACCGACATTGTCGGACAACATCGTGCAGCCGGGACACAGATGGTGCGATCCGGGCTGCAGCATGAAGTGATAGACGATGAGCTGCCTGCGCCCCTCGAACATGTCGCCGAGCGAGAGTTTTCCGTCCGGCCCGTCGAAAACGTAGTCCTTCTCGATCTCGACCATCGGCAGGGCGCGGCGCTCGGCGTTCACCCGGTCCCGCGCGCGGCTCAGTTCCTTTTCGCTCTCGAGAAGTTTCTTGCGAGCGACAGTGAACTCTTCCCGGGACGCGATTTCTGGCAAATCCATTTCTCTCCTCGTGTAGTACTCAGACGCCACTTCGCGTCGGCTCCACTGATTCGGTCTTGGCACGTCGCGGGGGAGCGAGCAGAGTGACAGTGACGGCAATCCCGATGAGCGCGAAAAGGACCACGACGCCGAAGCCCGCTCGCAGTCCCTCGGTGATGGCCACCTTGGGTTCCGCCGCGGTCGCGAAGGACGTGCTGACCGAGGTGACGATCGCGACGCCGATCGCGCCGCCGATCTGGAAGGCGGCGGTGTTGATCCCGGAGGCGAGCCCCGATTCCTCCGGCGCCACCGAGCTGAGCGCGGCGATAGACGACGCGACGAAGCAGGCACCCAGGCCGGGTCCGAAGATCACCAGCGCGAAGAACAGGTCGAGCCAGTAGTCGCCGTTCGCGGAGATCGTCGTCAGCAGCAGGCAGCCGGTGCCGATCAGGAGCAGCCCGGCGACGGCGACCGTCCGGACGCCGAACCGGGCCACCATGGACTGGCCGAGCGCCGAGCCGCCGATGTTGACCACCGTCATGGGAAGGAAACCGAGGCCGAATGCCACGGCCGAGTAGCCGAGCACCTGTTGCCCGTACAGGGAAGTGCCGAGCGCCATGCCGAACGCCGACGCGCCGAGCAGCGCCATCACGAGGTTCCCGCCGACCAGACCGCGGGAACGGAAGATCCGCAACGGCACGAGCGGAGCGGCCGAGCGCCGCTCGACCAGGACGAAGACTCCGGCGAGCACGAAGGCGCCGGCGAGCATACCGATCGTCAGCGGATCCGCCCAGCCTCGCCGGGGTGCCTCGGCGATCGCGAAGACGGCCGCGACGAGCGCCACGGTGATCGTCAGCGCGCCGACCGGGTCGAAGCTCCGCTTGCCCGCGGCAGGCCTGCTTTCCCGCAGCACCACCGGACTCAGCACGAGCAGGACGGCGGCGACCGGGATGTTGATGTGGAAGATCCACGGCCAGCCCAGGAATTCGGTGATCGGGCCGCCGATCAGCAGCGCGGCGGTCGCGCCGAAGCCCATCGTGCCCGACCAGAACGCGAGCGCCTTGTTGCGCTCGGCGGGCTCGGTGAAGGTGGTCATCAGGATCGACAGCGCGCTCGGTGCCATCATCGCCGCGGACATGCCCTGCACGACGCGCGCGGCGAGCAGCACGCCCGGACTCCAGGCCAGCCCGCACAGCAGGGAACTCACCAGGAACAGGAACGTGCCGATCATGAACACCCGGCGCGCGCCGAGCAGGTCCGCCGAACGGCCGCCGAGCAGCAGCAGGCCACCGAAGCTGAGCAGGTACCCGCTGAGCACCCATTGCATGCCGTCGCTGGAAAGCCCGAGATCGGTCTTCATCGACGGCAGCGCCAGGGTCACGATCTGCGAGTCCAGCGTGATGAACAGGCTGGCGACGCACAACACCGCGAGGGCTTTCCAGCGACGTGGGTCGGGCCCGGTTTCGGACATCGGAGCGGCCTCCCGTTCGATCGAGCGACGAATCAGGTCTGGTGCGGGTGCGTCATGGTGCTCACCACGCCACCGCGGGCGAGTACATGTCCCACCACTGCGCGAGGTCCAGGGCGCGTTCCAGCGCGGAGCGCGACGCATAGGTGGCCTGGGGTGCCTGCTCGTACACGCAGTTCTTCAGCCAGTCGTAGCTGAGCAGGTCGAACACCGGATGGGCGGGCGTGGCCAGCAGTTCGCGGGCGGCCACCCGCAACGCGGCGCCGTAGCGCGGGTCCTGTGTGGACGGATACGGTGCCTTCGCCCGCCGCAGCACCGACTGCGGGAGCAGATCCGCGGTCGCAGCACGCAGCAGGCTTTTTTCCTTGCCGTCGAAGGTCTTCAGCGACCACGGGGCGTTGTAGACGTACTCGACGAGCCGGTGGTCGCAGAACGGCACGCGGACCTCGAGGCCGGTGGCCATGCTGGTGCGGTCCTTGCGATCCAGCAGCACGCGCACCCAGCGGGTCAGGTGCAGATGGCTGATCTTGCGCTGCCGCCACTCGAATTCGCTTTCGCCGTCGAGCCGTTCGATCCCGGCCACCGCGTCCGTATAGTTGTCGCCGAGATAGCGGTCGAGATCGAGGATCTTCCGCGCGGCCGGGGTGAGGATCTGCGTGTCGTCGCCGAAGTACTCGCCCCAGCGGACCAGCCAGGGGAACATGTCCGCCTGCTGGACCACCGGATCGGAGAACCACAGGTACCCACCGAACACCTCGTCCGCCGATTCGCCGGAAAGCGCGACGGTGGAATGCCGCCGGATCTCCCGGAACAACAGGTAGAGGGAGGTGTCGATGTCCCCGTTGCCGGCGGGCATGTCCCTGGCGCGCAGGACCGCGGCCCGGATGCCCGGATCGCCGTGCGCGGCGGCGTCGACCACGATGTCCTGATGCGCCGAGCCGACCCACTGGGCAACTTCGTGCGCGAAGGGAGTGTCGGCGTCGGGCCGGATCACGTCCGCGACGAAGTCGTCGGTACGTCCCTCGAAGTCCACCGAAAAGCTGCGAACGGTCTCACCCGTCGCGGCGAGTTGCCTGGCCGCGATCGCGGTCATCGCGGACGAGTCGAGGCCACCGGACAGCAGCGCGCACCGGGGCACGTCGGAGATGAGCTGGCGGCGCACGATGTCTTCGAGCAGCTCCCGGACCCGTGCGACCGTGCCGTCCCGGTCGTCGGTGTGCTCCTGGGTGCGCAGGGTCCAGTAAGTGTGCTCGCGGATCCCACTCGGACCGACCGTGACCGCGGTGCCCGGCTTCACCTCCCGCATCCCGCGCCAGAAGGCGTCGCCGGGGGTCTTGACGAACGCGAACAGCTCGCGGATGCCGTCGGTGTCCACCACGCGTGCGGCGAGCGGGTTCGCCAGGATCGCCTTGGGCTCGGAGCCGAACAGCACACCGTCCGGGGTGGGGTAGTAGTAGAGCGGCTTGACACCCATCCGGTCGCGGATCAGGACGAGCTTGCGCTCGGCCGCGTCCCAGATGGCGAAGGCGTACATGCCGTTGAGCCGCTCCGCGCTCGCTTCGCCCCATTCGAGGTAGGCACGCAGCACCACCTCGGTGTCGGACCTCGTGGTGAACCGATGGCCACGCGCGCGCAGCTCCTCACGAAGTTCGACGAAGTTGTAGGCCTCGCCCGAATACACCATCACGACCTTGCCGCGCGGCAGGTCCGCGCTGATCGGCTGATGTCCGCCGGGCAGGTCGATGATCGCCAGCCGACGATGGCCGAGCGCGGCGTGCTCGTCGGCCCACGTACCCCGCTCGTCCGGGCCCCGCTCGGCCATCGAATCGGTCATCGCGTCGAGGGTGGCCTGCTCCCGGCGCAGATCGCGGTCGAACGAAACCCAGCCGGCGATTCCGCACATGACGGTGCCTTCCCTCCACGACGGCGGGCCCGGCCCGGGGCGGGCCGGCACCGTGTCCACCGTGGCGGCCCGATGCGGAGATGGCATCTCCTGGCGTGCGGTTTCCGGTGCGGACCGCTATTTGAGGACGCCCACGAACAGGCCGCGTCCCTGCGGGCCGCCCTCGACGTATTCGACCGCGAAGCCCGCTTCTTCGAAAGCCGCTTCGTGCTCCCGCTGGGTGAACAGCGACACGAGAATGCTCTCGGTGAAGTGGCGGAGGCCTTCGAGGGGGCTCGCGACCGTGAAATGGATGTGGACGCGGCTCTTGGTGCCTTCACGTGAGGAATGCGAGACGCGGGAAATGGTCCTGCCGCCGGTTTCGACGATGTCGCCGGTGACATAGCCTTCGAGGAACGTCGACGGGAACCACCACGGTTCGACGATCACCACGCCGCCGGGTTCGAGGTGCGCGGCGAACCGTTTCAGCGCGGTGGCGAGTTCCGCGGGCGTGTCGAGATGTCCGACAGAGCTGAACATGCACGTGATCGCGTCGAAGCGGGTGCCGAGGTCGAAGGTGCGCATGTCGCCCTGGGTAAGGGAAAGCTCCGGTGACCGGGCCCTGCCGACGGCGATCATGTCCGCGGAGAGCTCGACACCCGCGACCCGCGCGAAGTGGTCGCGGAAGCTGCGCAGGTGCTCGCCGGTGCCGCAGGCGACGTCGAGCAGGCTCGCCGCGCCCGGCTTGTGCTGCCGGATCAGTGCGCTGACTTCGGCCGCCTCTGCCCGGTAATCCCGCCCGCGGCCGCGGTAGACGGGATCCCAGACCTCGGCGACATCGATGTCGTACATCTCCACACTCCCGTTCCGCGGTGATCGTCCGCGCCTCAGACTACCTGCGGGCCGGTGAATTTCCTCTCTTTTGTAGCCTTTGCCCGAATTTGTGGCACGTCGCGAGAAATGCCGCGCGGGTACGCTGGTAAGGGCAGTTATGGAGAAGTTGAGTTCTCCCGGATTGACTACCGTGGTGCGCGGTTGGCAAGCAGGGAGGCCGAAAAGATGCTGCAAATCCGTCTGGTTCAGCAAGGTGCCTGGGACATGCCGGTCGACTCGATGCCGTTGGCCGTCGGCTATCTCAAGGCGGTGATCGACGCCGATCGCAGCCTGGACGGTGAGGCCGTCGCGGAGATCTGCAACTTCCGTGGTGGGCAGAAATTGCAAGAGATGGCGATGGCGCTGTTCGGCGGCGAGATTCCCGACGTGCTCGCGTTCTCGGTGCTCGGCTGGAACTACCGCAGTTTCGGGGCGCTCGCCGAGACCTTCAAGCAGATCAATCCCCGCGGGCTCGTCGTGTTCGGCGGGACCCACGTGGCGTATCAGTCCGAGCGGGTCTTCCGGGAAATGCCGTGGATCGACGTGGTCGTCAACGGCGAGGGTGAGCACTGCTTCCACGAGCTGACGCACTACCTGCTCGCGCATCGCGGCGAGGACTTCGACCCCGTGGACATCAAGGGAGTATCCTACCGTCGTCCGGACGGGACGCTCCACTCCGCGCCGGACCGGGATCGCATCAACGATCTCGACGTCATCCCGTCGCCGTTCCTCACCGGTGCGATCCCGATGGCCGACGGTGCAGGCAACTTCCGGTACGACGTCGCGCTGATGGAGACCAACCGCGGCTGCCCGTACAAGTGCTCGTTCTGTTACTGGGGCGGCGCCGTCGGGCAGAAGATGCGGTCGTTCTCCACCGAGCGCCTCGCCGAGGAGGTCGACCTGTTCGGTTTCCACAAGGCACCGTCCCTCGTGCTCTGCGACTCGAACTTCGGCCTGCTCGAAGCGGACGAGGAGTTCGTCGAGCTGGTCATCAAGACGCGCGAGAAGTACGGGTACCCCGAGGCGCTGATCACCAGCTGGGCCAAGAACAAGTCGGCACGGTTCTTCAACATCGTGCGCAGGCTGAAGGAACACGGCCTGCAGAGCCTGTTCACGCTCGCGCTGCAGACACTCGACGACGCCGCGCTCACCAACATGCTCCGCAAGAACATGAAGGTCAACCAGTGGGAAAGCCTGGTCGACTGGCTGGCGGAGGAAGGCCTCGAATGCTACGGCGAGCTCATCTGGGGCGCGCCGGGCGAGACACCGGAGTCGTTCTTCGCGGGGTATGACAGGCTCGCGAAGAAGGTCTCGCGCATCGCGGTGTACCCGATGCTGCTGCTGCCCAATACGTCCTATGTGGAGCAACGCGAGGTGCACGGCTTCGTCACCATCCGCGGCGAGGACGACGACTTCGAGTACGTGCTGGCGAACCGGACGTCGACACTCGCGGAGAACCTGGAGATGCAGCGGTTCGTCTTCTGGGCTCGGGTGCTCGGCGAGCAGCAGTTCCTGCGGCACGTGTGGCAGCCGCTGTCCGACCTCGCGGGGGTGACCCAGTCGCAGGCGATCCGCAGCGTCAAGGAGTACTTCGAACGGTCCTCGGACCCGGCCGCGGTCGCCTTCCTGAGCAAGATCCCGGTGCTCGCCGAGTCGCCGGCGATCGCCGAGGCGCTGCGGTCCCTGCACAGCCAGCCCGAGCTCCAGGACCTGGTGCGCGAGTGGTGGCAGGAGGTCGCGGTGCCGCTGTTCCCGCCCCAGTGGCGGAAGTTCGCCGCCGCGCTTTACGAGTTCGAGTCGTGGTCGAGGCAGGTCTACGTGATCCCCGGCGGGGATCTCCCGAAGGGCTGGTACCTCTCGGAGCGGGACGGCGCCGAGTGGTACCAGAGCGACCTGGTCTCCCTGCCCTACGACATGCCCGCCGCGCTGGAACACTGGGAGACGACGCTCGCCGAGGGCCCGGCCGAACAGGAGACGAGCTTCGTCTTCGACGCCAGGCCGGGCTACTACCACAACCTGGACAACTACGAGATCGCCGCGCAGCACCTCGCGACGCCCCGCAAGACGGACGCGATCGACCTCCTCAAACGCGCCGGCTGAGCCAGGACGCGGCGTCGTCGCCGTGTCGCGAACGCTCCGTTCGGGACATTCAGTGTCCGGTACGGAGC